>BNTR01000137.1 GCA_025996755.1 Bacteroidia bacterium | reverse complement strand
TTGGATTATATCACGAATTATCAACTCTTCATCGACGACAAACTCATTGCCGAAGGCGAATTTTCAAACATCAGAAACTCGCCTATCCAACGAGAAATCCACTTTGGGGAGGCGACTCGCGGGCAAGTGGTGCGCTTTGTGGCAACGGGCGTAGTGAATGGTGCGCCGGTGGGGATTGGAGAGTTTGCGCTGATACCGGAAAGTGATTAAAAAACAATACAAAGATGAAATTAGCAAGCAATTTATCTGAACAAACAGCAACAAGCCGCCGCCGTTTTCTGGGCGTATTGGCGGCTACCGGAGCCGGATTATTCACCGCTCCCGGCTTGTTGGCAGGAGAAAAATCTCTCCGGAGTATCTCGACCGACGACGGCGAAGAGGCGTTGCCCACTGCGCCATTAGTCGATTCGCCACCGGTTTTGCAGTGCCCGACCGAAACGGATATCGCGGTTGTGTGGGCAGTTGGCAAACCGGCTACCGGATTTGTCGAATGGGGTACGAAAAAAGACCAATTAGACCAAGTCGCTTACGGCGAAATTTTCGGTCAAAACCCCTATAATGAACGTTTTTTGCAAATTCGCATCCGAAATTTGAAACCCAATACGCGGTATTTTTACAGGACAGTTACCTGTTCATTTGATTTTGTCCACACCTACGCCTTCAAACGGGGCGAACCGGTTTACAGCGACGTTTTTTCGTTTGAAACACCCGGCGCAAAGAAAACGACCGGCACTTTTTCGGTCATCAACGACACGCACAACCATCAGGATACCCTGAAACGGCTCACGGAGCGGTTGGCGTTGCTCGGCTCGGACTACACCGTTTGGAACGGCGATTTGGTCGATGGCTTCAA
The DNA here is from genome assembly GCA_025996755.1 of Bacteroidia bacterium. Lineage (GTDB taxonomy): Bacteria > Bacteroidota > Bacteroidia > Bacteroidales > Azobacteroidaceae > Azobacteroides. The sequence goes on along the minus strand of BNTR01000137.1, from coordinate 5,862 downwards.
CAATGCCAACACGGCAGTGGAAGCCGTTTTGCGACCCGGCAATGCCGCTTTCGCCACGGAAAAACCCATGCTTTTCGTGCCGGGAAACCATGATTATCGGGGCGTGTGGGCGAGAAACACTTCGCTGCCCCTTCCGGCATGGGAGCATCCGGCACCGGAAAATCGCGCTTTTGGACGCAATTTCGTTGTCCGCACCGGACCGTTGGCATTGATTGGCTTAGACACCGGCGAAGACAAACCGGATATTCATCCGGCTTGGGCAGGCTTGGCGCGGTTCGAGCCTTACCGCACGGCGCAACGCGACTGGCTGGAACGGGCATTACTCAGTCCGGCAGTAGCCACAGCACCGTTTGTAGTGGCGTTCTGCCATATCCCGCTTTTTTCGGATGACCCGAAAGCCAATGGCGGCGATTCGTTGGAAGGTTATGCAGAATTTCAACGTCAAGCCGCCGATTTGTGGGGACCGCTGCTTTCAAAACATGGCGTGCAAAGCGTTATCACCGCTCACATGCACCGTTTCAAATACGACCCGGCGACATCGAAACGAGGCTGGGCGCAAATTTGTGGCGGCGGTCCCAATTTGGACAGAGAGGTGACGGTGATACACGGCAAAGCGGAAGGGAAATTCATGGAAATAGTTGTCGATAGCGTAAGTAAAGGAACAGAACTCGGACGCTGGAAGTTTCCGAAGCGAGCGATTTAAAATTTATGTATAAACAATAAAAATAAGATACAATGTCAAAAAACAGATTTCAGGGCGAATGGCCCAAGATTGGTATCCGCCCCACGATTGACGGACGAATGGGCGGCGTGCGGGAGTCGCTCGAGGCGCAAACCATGCAGATGGCGAAAGGCACGGTGGATTTCCTGACACGGAATTTGAAGTATCCCGACGGCTCGCCGGTGCAGTGCGTGATTGCCGATTCTACGATTGGGCGCGTGGCTGAGGCTGCTGCCTGTGCGGAGAAATTTCGCCGCGAAAATGTTGGCGTGACCATCACGGTAACACCTTGCTGGTGCTACGGTAGCGAAACGATGGATATGGACAACCACACCGTGAAGGCTGTGTGGGGCTTTAATGGCACGGAGCGACCGGGTGCGGTGTATCTGGCGGCGGTGTTGGCGGCTCACGCGCAAAAGGGGTTGCCCGCGTTTGGCATCTACGGTCACGATGTGCAGGATGCCGGCACGGAGGGCATTCCGGCGGACGTGCAGGAAAAATTGCTGCGTTTCGGTCGCGCGGCTTTGGCGGTGGCGATTATGCGCGGCAAGTCCTATTTGTCAATTGGAGCGGTCTGTATGGGCATTGCAGGGTCGATTGTAAGCCCCGATTTCTTTGAAGATTATCTTGGAATGCGTTGCGAGGGCATCGATGAGGTGGAAATCATCCGCCGAATGACCGAAGGCATCTATGACAAAGACGAATTTGCAAAGGCATTGGCGTGGACAAAACAGCATTGCAAGCAGCATGAGGACATTTGCAACCGCAAAGATTTGCAAAAAACGCCTGCCGAAAGTGAAAAAGACTGGGAATTTAGCGTCAAAATGATGCTCATCGTGCGCGACTTGATGATTGGCAACCCCAAACTGAAAGCAATGGGCTTTGGCGAAGAATCGTTGGGGCACAACGCCATCGCAGCCGGTTTTCAAGGGCAACGCCAATGGACGGATTTTTATCCCAACGGCGACTTCACGGAGGCGATGCTCAACTCGTCGTTCGACTGGACAGGCATTCGCGAGCCGTTCATCGTAGCCACCGAAAACGATGCGCTCAATGGCACAGCGATGCTATTCGGACACCTGCTGACCAACGCGGCATCCATCTTCGCCGACGTGCGCACCTATTGGAGTCCGGAAGCCATCCAACGTGTAACCGGAAAACCCGCCAAGGGACTTGCTGCAGGCGGATTGATACACCTCATCAACTCCGGCGCAGCATCGCTCGACGGCAACGGCTACCAAAGCGACAAAGACGGCAAACCAACGATGAAACCTTTCTGGGAAATCACCGAAAAAGAGGCGGATGCCTGCCTCGATGCCACCAAATGGGTGCCTGCCAACCGCGAATATTTCCGTGGCGGCGGCTTCTCCTCCAAATTTTTGTCGAAAGGCGGAATGCCCTGCACGATGATGCGCCTCAACCTCGTGAAAGGCTTGGGACCCGTGTTGCAACTCGCCGAAGGCTGGACAGCAGACCTTGACGACGAACAATACCACATCTTAGACTGGCGCACCGACAAAGGTTGGCCCACAACATGGTTTGTGCCGCGTCTGGTGGAAGGCAACGATGCCTTCAAAGATGTCTATTCGGTGATGAACAACTGGGGAGCCAACCACGGAGCCATCAGCGGCGGTCACATCGGAGCCGACCTCATCACGCTGGCATCCATGCTGCGCATCCCGGTCTGTATGCACAACGTGGCAGACGTAGACGTCTATCGCCCCGCCTCGTGGAATGCCTTCGGAACGGACAAAGAGGGGGCAGACTACCGCGCGTGTCAGACTTATGGTGCGCTTTACAAAAAATAATGAGGAAGAAAATATTGCAGGATTTACATCTCATTCAACTTTTTCCGTGCCATTTCCACCATCTGACCGGCACCTTTTGCCGTTAGCTCTTCGATGGTGAAGCGCGACAGTATTTGCTCCAACTGTTTTAGTTTGGCACTTTTGCCTTGGCTTGCAAATTCTGCTTTCAAGATTCTGATTTTTTCGTAATCCTGGATGCCTTCAATCAGCCGTTCCATGCGTATGCTGCTGCGGTCGGGATACACTATGTAGCAATCGCCGGCTGCCCACGACCGAAAGCGGGAATCTTGCAACGGGGCTTTTGTCCAACTGTTATACGACCACCGCAAGTAGCCGTCATAATTGCCCGTTTGTGCAAACCAACCGAGCCACGTGGCTTCTGCCGGTGGGGAAAAGGTGAATGTATTGGGGCGAGGCTCGGAGCAACAATTATATACTGTGCTTATCTTGCCCGCCTTCGTTCTATCTGCCTTCACGTCTGCGGGAAATTTTTGTCCCACGGCAATGCAATAATCATAGAGGTCTTTTTCTATTTCCGAGTGATAATTGCCTGCCAGAGAAATCTTAAATGCCGCATCGGCTTTTTTGATTACTTTAATCGCCTCTTTCATATCCTTCAATCCGCGTTCGTCCATGGCGATGGTGGTTTTTTCGAACCAGCCCTTTTGGCGCAGGTGTTTGGCAAAATCGGTGAGGAAACTGCCCCAATATTCATTATACAAAGCATCGCCCGGCTTGGCTTTCACATACAATACGCGGTTGGTGGCTTGGTCGATATAGTCGAAACTCAACGCCCACGGGATGATGGTGTAGCAGTTGATTTGTTGGTCGATGCCCACGCTCTGCATAAATTCCACCCATTGGTCAAAAACGGTGTAATCATACGCCCAACTGCCGTCTAATTTTTTCGTTTTGCCCACCATACTGTCGAAATGGTCTTCCGTTTGCCCATTCCACGGCTTGTGCATAATGGTTGCCGTAACCACTTTCTGCCCCGCATCTGCCAGCAATTTCATAAGCGGGCGCATCGCATCGAAATGTTCCTTGCTCCACAAAGGGACATCATAATAGCGGGCTACGGAATAGGGATTTTGCCACAAATCCAAATGCACTTCCCAATCTTTGGGGGCGGGGAGTGTGCGGTTGAGCACTTCTATTTCCAGATTTAACAGGGTAGGGGACAGATCCTTCCCCGAAACGGTCAACGAGCCGTGATATTTTCCGGCTTTCGCATCCCTCGGCACCCACACATTCACCCAAATCGGCTGTGTGGTATTGGCTTTGAGGTCTATAAACGGCTCAATATCAAGAATATCTGCCACCATCGACGAATCCCACTCTGCCTTATTGGGGCGATGTCCGCAGGCACCTTTGCCGTCTTTGTTGAGTTCGTCAGTCATCACATAGCCCACAAAATTGGTTTTACAGGCTGATGCCGGAATGATTGATGTGCCGTTTTTCAAGTCGCTCACCGCAACGGTCACCTCCGACAAATCGGTGTGAGTTGATAACACGGCTTGCGCATTGACTCGTTCGCCTTTCCACGCTCGTAGCGATAGATTGCGCGTATTTTTTATACTCGTAACTTCCGATTGCGGATAGCGCACATCCGGGCTTCCCCAGTTCAATGCAGTCTGAGCCTGTGCCATACTTGCTCCTAAGCAGAGGGCAATGATGCTGTTTTTAATTTTTGTTGTCATTATGTAATTTATTGTGTTTCAGAATTTTATTATCCATTAGCAGTCGCATCTGCTTTCTCCGGTCCCCAAGGCTCCGGCGTTGCGGCAGGGTTGAATGGATTAAAATACTCGATATGCTGCGTATCCAAGTATTTCAGGAAATACGGTAAGCGTTCTTTGAAATCGGCTTCATTCTTGCGTTCGGCAGGCGACCAGGCATCCTCTGCAATGATTGCCAAGCGAGGGAATGTCATAAAATCGAGCCGTTTTTTATCGGCAATGCGCTCTGTCCAAATATTTGCCTGAATGCCTAAGATTTGACTTTCGTGCCCTGTCAATCGCGCTTGAATGCTTTCAGGGAAGCGGTAGGCTACCTCCAAGGTGTTGAAAGCACCACCCCACCGCCGACCGATTTTGTGCGAATCGTCCTGCACAAAATCGAAATAGCACGGGATACGCGGCGAAAGGATGACGCGAAAACCCTCTTTCAAGGCTTTGTCCAGTATCTGAGGCTTGTCGTGTCGCCACCACATCACGAGCATATTGTCGGCAGGCACACCGGATTCGATGATTTCATCCCAGCCAATCACTGTTTTGCCCAGGTCGGCAACTATTTCGCAGGCTCGGCGCACAAAATAATGCTCCAGTCCCACCTCATCGCCCAATTGGTTGTCGCGAATGAATTGCTGTATTTGCGGGTCGGTTTTCCACACCTGGTTTCCAAAATGCACCTCATCGCCGCCTATATGGATGTAGGGAGCCGGAAAAAGGGCTGCCACCTCCGTCAATACATTTCGGAGAAAAGTATAGGTGGTTTCTGCTGCCGGATAAAATGTAAACCCTGCCCAGCGTCCTGTGCCGCCGGTCGAAAACTCCGGATAGGCGCGATAGACTGTCGTAGCGTGTCCGGGCATATCAATTTCGGGGATGACCTGGATGTGTCGCTCCCGTGCATATTCAACGATTTCCCGAATATCGTCCTGCGTATAAAAAGCGCGAGGAGCCTTGCGGTCGCTCCAGTTTCCCTCCGCGCCCACGCCCGTCAGTGCCGGATATTGTTTGATTTCAATGCGCCATCCGGTTTCATCGGTCAGGTGCAAATGATAGCGGTTCATCTTGAGGCGAGCCAGCATATCTAATTGTTGCATAACGACTTCCTTGCCAAAGAAATGCCGCGACACATCAAGCATCAATCCGCGCCACGCAAAGCGAGGCTCATCCACGATGGTCATACAGGGGATGCGCCCGAGGCTATCCGACAGTTGCAGCAATGATTGTTTGGCATAAAACACCCCCGCCTCCGATGCGGCGTAACAGGTGATTTTTTGAGGCGTGATGACCAAACGGTAATACTCCTCGCCATGATTTTTTTCCGTCACCACCGCCATTGCCTCCGTTGCAGGCTGCTTTGTTGCCACAAAATACCCTTTCCCAAGCGTGACCGACTGCGGTGTGGGGATAATGGGATGTGCCTGTGCCACAATTGCTCCTAAGCAGAGGGCTAAAAGGCTGTATTTAATTTTTGTTGTCATAGAAAATAGTTGAATTTATTTAACTGTTTAAAAATACTGCGCTGCTATGTGGTTGTTGGTGATGTGCCGCACAACGAAGACATTCCATTCTTGTCGATAGAAGCCGTACCATGATGTGCGTT
>BNTR01000136.1 GCA_025996755.1 Bacteroidia bacterium | reverse complement strand
GGCGACTATATGGCGTTGCGGTATGAAATTTCGGAGAATAGGGATTACGCTAACAAATTGCCTAAAAGCGGTTATGTTGTTGTTCGGTTAGACTCGCGTGGAGTAGCAGAAAAAGTGAGATTTCAAAAAGACATAGCACCTTTGAACGAGGGCGAAATGCCTATAAAATATAGCACATCAGACAGTTGGAATATTAAAATTGGAGCAGAATCTTTCTTTTTCCAAGAAGGACACGCAGAAAGATATGAACAGGCAAAATACGGTGGCATAAAGATAGACGAAAAAGGAAACAGTTTATTAATCGGACTTTATGATGAACAAAAAAGGAAAATTGAGTAAAAACTGCTGCTAACGACAGTTTGGCGCAATGGCGGGTGCAAAGGCAGTGCGATTTTTGGAGTTTCGTTCCCGCGCGAAACTCAGTAAGCACGCCACTGTGGCAAGTTGCTGGGACGTTGGCTGCAAGCCGGACGGTGCGGTGGCAGACCGACAGAGTGAAATGGAAAGTGAAAACTATGTTTATAGTATTTTTAGTATTGGTTGTAGTAGTAGCACTACTCTTGCCAAAGAGTTTTTGGAAACGTTATCACGAGAGAAGGGCGAAGGCTTTTGGACTTGCACTATTGACATTCCCAATAATACTTGCGTGGTCGTCAAGACCAACTTTTTTTTATGACCAGCAAGCAGGGACAGTTGTTAATGTTACAGAGAAAACAAAGCGTTCATATTCACGCAAAAGTGATGTTTATGTTTTCAAAATAAACGAAAAAGAGATTGAAATTAACAAAAGGAATGGTAAAAATTATGACTGTTTGACAGGAAAATCTGTAAAATATAAAAGTAAACGAGATAGTGATAGTGAATATTTTGTTGAAATAATATACAATAATCAAACAGTATATTCAACCAATGAAGATAATAAGTGGTTGTTTTCGAGTAGCTTAACAATATCTGTGCTAATTTTATCTTGGCTCGTTTTCATTTTTGCAAAAACTTGGAAAACGATATCTGTTGAAAAAATTGAAGAAGAATATTTTTTTGACGATTGGGGAGTGTATAAAAAGGCGGACAAATATAGAATGTCGTATATTTCTAAACTAACTAAAAAGGTAATTCACAGAAACATAACAGAGGAAGAATTTGTTCTCGTAAAAAACAGAAAAATGAAATTTGACGATTTTCGAGAAAAATACAATCTCTGGTAAAACAAGACACAATAAAAAAGTCTGCGTACAACAAGCACCTGCGACAACACTGCCCTAAAAAAATGTTAATCCACATTGCAGCCCAACCGCTCCCCAAGTGTTAAAAACAGCAAAAACGTGCAGTTTTATTTTGAAATATCGGCGAAAATGTGTAATTTTGCAATCGAATAATCGGCGAAAATGTGCAAAATATGAAAAGAGAGATACTTAATAATCTGAGTTCTGGATAAGGTTAATAAATGCTACACTCAATACAGAATAAAATTCCTCAAACTTGGGTGCACGACAAATTCCCCATTTCCCTAAGCAGCCATTTTAATGCAGTTGAGAATTTTTTGTTGTTGCTTACTGCAAAAAATAGCCCTGAGATTAAGGATTTGCTGATCCCCCGTTAGCGTCCACCACTTTAATCGTTGTTGAATCACTTGGTCTATTTCTGATGAAAATATATCCATTTTAGTAAACTGTAAAATGCGTTATGGCGAAAACTCTCTATGAAAATGAAAATAAGGGAAATTTGCCGTGCACCTGTGCCATTCAAAAAAAGTTTGCTAAATCAAAAAGTTTTCGTAATTTTGCGCGGAATATTATATAATATCGGATTTTAATTGGTTTAAAATGAGAAAATGGCGTGTTGAGGATTCGGCTGAGTTGTATAACATTTATGGCTGGGGGTTGGATTATTTTTCCATCAACGACAAGGGGCATATCACGGTGAGTCCGAAGAAAAACGGGGCACAGGTGGATTTGAAGGAGTTGATGGACGAACTGACGTTGCGCGATGTGGCGGCTCCGGTGCTGTTGCGCTTTTCCGATATTTTGGATAATCGGATTGAGAAAATCTCCAACTGCTTCAAAATCGCGGCGCAGGAGTACAATTACGACGCGCAAAATTTTATCATCTATCCGATAAAAGTCAATCAGATGCGGCAGGTGGTGGAAGAAATCGTGAGCCACGGCAAAAAGTTCAACATCGGTCTGGAAGCCGGTTCCAAGCCCGAATTGCACGCGGTGTTGGCTATCAACACCAGCCCCGATTCGCTGATTATTTGCAATGGCTACAAGGACGAGGACTATATTCAGCTGGCTCTGCTGGCACAAAAGATGGGCAAACGCATTTTTATTGTGGTCGAAAAACTCAACGAGTTGAAACTCATTGCCGAACTGTCGAAAAAGATGCGCATCGTGCCCAATATCGGCATTCGCATCAAACTGGCGAGCAGCGGCAGCGGCAAATGGGAAGAATCGGGCGGCGATGTCAGCAAGTTTGGCTTGTCGTCGAGCGAACTGCTCGAAGCCCTCGATATTTTGAAGAAAAACAAGTTGGAGGATAGCCTCAAACTGATTCATTTTCACATCGGCAGTCAGGTAACGAAAATTCGGCGCATCAAAAATGCGTTGCGCGAAGCCTCACAGTTCTATGTGCAACTCCACACGATGGGTTTCAACGTCGAATTTGTGGATATTGGCGGCGGTTTGGGTGTCGATTATGACGGCACGCGGTCGTCGGGCAGCGAAAGCAGTATGAACTATTCCATTCAGGAGTATGTCAACGACTCGATTTCGACGCTCGTGGATGCCTGCGTCAAAAACGATATTAAGCAGCCCAACATCATCACCGAATCGGGGCGGTCGCTCACGGCGCATCACTCCGTATTGGTGTTTCAGGTGCTTGAAACCACGACTTTGCCCGAATGGGAGGAAAATGAGGAATTGCCCGAAGATGCCGACGAATCGGTGATAGAACTCTACAAATTGTGGGACGATATGAACGGTCCGCGCCTGATTGAAACGTGGCACGATGCCCAGCAAATCCGCGAAGAATCGTTAGACAGGTTCAGTCTGGGGCTTATCGACCTCGTAACACGCGCCCAGGTGGAAAAACTCTACTGGTCGATTGCCCGCGAAGTCTATCAGATGGCTTCCACGATGAAGCACGCGCCGGAGGAACTCCGCAAAATATCTAAGATGCTGCCCGACAAGTATTTCTGCAACTTTTCGCTGTTCCAATCCCTGCCCGACTCGTGGGCAATCGACCAAGTGTTCCCAATAGTCCCCTTGGCGCGTTTAGACGAAAAACCCAACCGCACAGCCACCATACAGGACATCACGTGCGATTCGGACGGCAAAATCGACAATTTCATCAATATGCAAAACCACGCCTACCACCTGCCCGTGCATTCGCTGAACAAAAAGGAGCCATATTATATGGGTGTATTTTTGGTGGGTGCCTATCAGGAAATCCTCGGCGACCTCCACAACCTGTTTGGCGACACCAACGCGGTGCATATCTCCGTCAATAAAGACACCTACCAAATAGAGCAAATCATTGACGGAGAAACGATTGCGGATGTTTTGGAATACGTGGAATACAGCCCGAAAAAACTCGTGCGCAATGTTGAAGCGTGGGTCACGGAATCAATGAAAGCGGGCAAAATCACCGTCGAAGAGGGACGCGAATTTCTCTCGAACTACCGCTCAGGGCTGTATGGCTACACCTATTTGGAGTGAAGCAGAATTGATTTTATCCAAAATATCCTGCGTAAACGCCGTTTTGAGCATCTTTTTTGCCTCCGCTTCGGGAATGCCGCGCGAGCGCAGATAAAACATCGCCGCCTCATCCAACTGCCCCGTAGCCATTCCGTGCGAACATTTCACGTCGTCGGCATAAATTTCCAACTGCGGTTTGGAGTGGATGCGACAGGCATCGCCGTCTAGCAGGTTGCGGTTGTTTTGCTCAGCCACAGTCTTCTGCGCGCCCTCCTGCACTACTATTTTGCCGTCAAACACGCCGACGGCTTCGTCGCTCAGCAGGTATTTAAACAGTTGATAACTCTTGCATTTCGGCGCGTTGTGGTTTATAAGTATGTGATTTTCAATTTTTTGCGTTCCTTCGGCGGTTGCCAGCCCGTAAATGTTCAGTTCGGCATCTTCGCCATTCAAATCAATTTGAAAATGCGTTTGCGCAGTCCGGTCTTGCAAAAAATACAAATCCAGTCCCGCATTTTGTTCCAAAATGATATGATAATCCAACGCGGTGTCCTTCGGTTGAAAACAGAGGGTCGTGCGTTCGTTTTTCGCCAACTGTACTATTTGGGGATTTGATTTCATTTCAGCCAATCGTAACCTTTTTCTTCCAGTTCCAACGCCAATTCGGGCGGACCGGTCTTGATGATTTTCCCGTTGTAGAGCACATGAACGACATCCGGTTTGATATAATCCAGCAACCGCGGATAGTGGGTAATCACAATCGTGGCATTGTCGGCGCGCTTCAACTTATTGACGCCGTCTGCCACGATGCGCAGCGCGTCGATGTCCAACCCGCTGTCCGTCTCGTCCAAAATCGCAAGTTTCGGCTCAAGCATCGCCATCTGGAATATCTCATTGCGCTTTTTTTCGCCGCCCGAAAAACCCTCGTTCACCGAGCGATTGACCAAGTTGGTATCCAACTCAACCAAAGCCTGCTTCTCGCGCATCAGTTTCAGAAACTCGCCCGCCGTGAGGGCTTTTTCGCCCTTGTGGGTACGCTGTGCATTGACCGCCGCCCGCATAAAATTGACCATACTCACGCCCGAAATCTCCACCGGATACTGAAAACTCAAAAAAATACCCGCCCACGAGCGTTCTTCGGGCGACATATCCAAAAGATTTTTGCCCAAAAACGAAACACTGCCCTGCGTCACCTCAAAAGCCGGATTGCCCACCAAAACGGACGACAGCGTGCTCTTGCCCGACCCGTTGGGACCCATAATCGCGTGCGTTTCGCCCGCCCCAACCGTCAAATTGATTCCTTTCAGAATTTCCTTGCCGGTGACGGACGCATATAAATTCTGTATATCCAAAAGTTCAGCACTCATATTTCTTTTGTTGTCTTTTGAGGACAAAGGTACAAAAAAAACGTTTGCCGTTTCTTTTTTCAAAAAAAATTCGTACCTTTGCACCGTTTTTAAATGCGTATGCTGAAAAAATGGTCTAAATATGTGCTTGTGGGGGTGTTTTCCTTCATTTTTATGCTCGCGGCGGCGGGGCATAATCTTGTTACGTATTGCTGTGAGCGTTGCGAAGCGGCGGCACAGCACCACACCGCCGACAATCCATACGACGATGCCTGCCAAATCATTCATCTACAAGTGGATGATTTCGCGACGGCTGATAGCGATGTGCTGCTCAAAGCCCCTGTGCGCGATATGGTGCCTGCATTTGCTACTATTATTCTTCCTTTATACAAGACAATGGCTTCATTCACAGAGAGTTTTGCCCTGCAAAATCCTGTTTGTTCTTTCGGGCGAGCCATTCTTGTGTCCAATTGTGTTTTTCGGATTTGATTTTTGCACGCAGATGACGCAGTCTGTGCCATCTGCGTACAAGTTGAGCGAACAAATCAAATTAAAAACATCAATTAGATAATAATGAACAAATTTATATTTTTATTGCTTTCAATAAGCACACTATCAATACAAGCGCAACAGGCTCAAACAGACTCTGTTGCAGAGCCGCAAGAGCAGCAATTAGAGGAATTTCACGTTGTGCACCGCACTCCGGGGCTGATTAAGATGCGCAGTTCGATTTTTGATACGCAGAAACTTACCAAGCAGGAGTTGCAAAAGGCGGCTTGCTGCAATCTCTCCGAGAGTTTTGAAACTAACCCTTCGGTGGATGTGTCTTACAGCGATGCGGCTACCGGTGCCAAGCAGATTAAGTTGCTTGGGCTGTCGGGGGCTTATGTGCAGATGCTGGCGGAGAACGTCCCCACGCTGCGGGGGATTGCCGCGCCGTTTGGGTTGGGCTACACGCCGGGACCGTGGATGGAGAGCATTCAGGTGTCCAAAGGCACGTCGTCGGTGCTCAACGGCTACGAGGCACTGACGGGGCAAATCAACGTGGTGTATCTGCAACCCAATGCGGAGGAGCCGCTGGGCTTAAACGTCTATGCCAGCGATATGCGCCGCATGGAAGCCAATGCCAACGCCTCTATCGCGCTCAACGACAATCTCTCAACCATCCTCTTGGCGCACGTCGATAACGATACGCGCGAGTGGGACAGGAACGACGACGGCTTTCTCGACCAACCTAAAGCGAAGCAGTACAATGTGTTAAACAAATGGGACTACCACAATGGCAATTTTATGTCGTACAGTTTGTTGCGCTATCTGCACGAAGACCGCGAGGGCGGGCAAATCCGCACGATGCCTGACCCTTACAAAATCGGCATCACAACCAACCGCTACGAGTTTTATACCCGCAACGGTATCATTCTCAACAGCGAAAAAGAGCGCAGTATCGGCTTGGTTATCAGCGGCTCGCAGCACGAGCAAGATGCACGTTACGGTCGAAAAACCTACGATGCCGACCAAACCAATTTGTATGCCAATTTGACATTTGCCACCAATTTTAATGATGCCAACAAATTGTCGGTGGGCGCGAGTTTCAACAGGGACAATATCAATGAATACAGCCCCCTAAATCCCCCTCAGGGGGACTTGGAGAGTGAAAGTTTTCAAGGAAGCAAAAATAAAAACAGGATTATATGAACAATAATGATAAGACGCACTCTCCAAGTCCCCCTGAGGGGGATTTAGGAGGCTTGG
>BNTR01000135.1 GCA_025996755.1 Bacteroidia bacterium | reverse complement strand
CTTGGATTTACATCATCGGAAAAAGTATCATCGGAATCGAGTCCCTTGAAAATATCGGAATCGAGTACAAGCGGGCTAAGCCACTCGACCGATATTGAGGTCAAGCGGTAACACCCCCCAAAAGCACCCCCTCCAATCGAAATGACAGAATTTGGAATGGTAATGGATGTCAAGCCGTGACACCACATAAAAGCAAACCTTCCAATTGAAGTTACACTATTTCCAATACTCACCGATGTCAAGCCACCACAAGCAAAAAAAGCAAACGCTCCAATCGAAGTTACACTATTTCCAATACTCACTGAGGTCAAGCCATAACACTCATAAAAAGCAAACTCTCCAATCGAAGTTACACTATTTCCAATACTCACAGAGGTCAAGCCATCACACTCATAAAAAGCAAAATTTCCAATCGAAGTCACACTATTGGGGATGGTGTAAGTCGTTGCTTTTGCATTGAGATACGAGATTAAAGTAGTTTTATCTTTATTAAAGAGGACTCCATCAATTGTGGAATAATTTGTGTTTTGTGGTGAAACAACAAAATTTTCTAAACGCCTACAACCGGAAAAAGCAACATCGCCAATCGAAGTCACACTATTTCCAATACTCACAGAGGTCAAGCCATCACAATACTGAAAAGCAGCCACTCCAATCGAAGTCACACTGTAAGGAATAGTAATCGAAGTTAAACGCGAACACCCCTCAATAGCACCCTGCCCAATCGAAGTCACACTGTTAGGAATAGTAACCGAAGTTAATCTCGTACAATGAGCAAAAGCATAATCTCCAATGGAAGTTACACCGTTGTCAATGGAAACAGAGTCAATGTCGTCCCTGAAACCTTTCCAAGGCTTATCACCAAGGTCATAGGGGGTGTAATCCGGCATGGCTCCACTTCCGCTAATAGTTAGTTTTTTAGTGCTGCTATTGTAGTGCCAAGAGCAACTGCCGGTTGTGCCTGAGTCATCCGCAAAGGCTGCATTTGTGCCCCAAAGGGCGACGATAATAAGTGTAAATAACTTTTTCATGACAATTCTGTATTTAATTTTTCAAATTTATTTATAAAAATTCTTTTGGAAGGCGGAAAACTCCCCTTTTTTCAGGATGAGGCGGTTCCAGCACGCCGACAAAAAACCCGCGCCATAGCCAATCAATTGAATGTAAGCCGCAGGGATGGCATACACATTGCCCGAATCGAGCCACACCAAAAGGGCATACAGTAGCAGGGGCAACAGCCATACCGGGCAGAACAAACTGCCTGCAAGGCAAGCGATTACGCCGAGCGTGAAGCAGGCTGGCAGCAGATGCACCAATTTCAATGAATCGGGATATTTCAGGTAGAGATTGATGCGCGCAATCCCCGAATTATAGACCTGACGATAGAATTTTTTCCAATTTGTGCGCCGCTTGTGATACACCCACGCGGTGGGGAAGAGGCAAACGTTGTGCCCCGCCTTGTAGATGCGGATGCTGAAATCAACATCTTCGCCGAAGCGCATAGCCGAAAAGCCGCCGAGAGCGTCAAAAACAGCCTTCCGGATGCCCATATTGAAGCTGCGCGGATAGAATTTGTCTAATTTTTTCTTGCCGCCTCGTATGCCGCCGGTGGTGAAAAAGGAGGTCATCGAATAGTCGATAGCCTTCTGAATGGTTGTGAAGTTGTCGGAGGCTCTGTCCGGTCCGCCGAAAGCATCGGCGTGGGTGGCGTTCAGTTCGTCGCGCACCGCTGTCAGATAGTTGGGGGGCAACACGCAATCGGAGTCCAAAATGAGCAGATATTCCCCCTGCGCCTTGGTGGCGGCATAGTTGCGCGCGGGCGCGGGACCGCCGTTGGGAATGTAATAGTAATGAACAGCCAATCGGTCGGAATAGCGCGTCACGACAGGCTCACTCGTGATATTTGAGCCGTCCTCGACAATCACCACCTCAAAATCCTTCTCCGTTTGCTCGACAAGGCTTTGCAATAGTTCGTCTATCTCGTCAGGGCGATTATAGACCGGTATGACAAGTGAAAAATAATACATAGTTGCAATTTTTTACGCTACAAAGATACGGTTTTTATCGCTAACAAACAAAAAAAGTATTACCTTTGCACCTGCTTATGAAAACAGTAGCGATACAAGGCGTACAAGGGGCATACCACGAGTTGGCAGCCCGCCTATTTTTTGCGGACAGAGGCGAGACCGAAGTGGAAATTTTGCCCTGCATCCGGTTTGTGGAGGTGATTGAGGCGGTGAAAAACGACCCCGCCCGGATTGGCATTATGGCAATCGAAAACACGATTGCGGGCAGTCTGCTGCAAAATCACGAACTGATTCGCCGGAGCGATTTGGTGGTGTTTGGCGAACAAAAACTCCGCATCACACACAGTTTTGCGGCACTTCACGGGCAAAGGTTGGAAGACTTGACGGAGGTCAATTCGCACCCCATCGCCCTGATGCAGTGCGGCGACTATCTCAACGCACACCCGTGGATTAAGGTGGTGGAAAGCGAAGACACGGCATTGAGCGCGCAGGAAATCGCCGAAAAAAAACTGATGGGACACGCCGCCATTTGCAGCCGCTACGCCGCCGAACTCTACGGCTTGAACGTGCTGGAAGAGGGTATCGAAACAAACAAGCACAACTTCACCCGCTTTTTGCTGCTCGCCAATCGTGCGCAGGCGGAGCAATTGGTGAACGCAGAGAAGATTAACAAGTCGTCGCTCGTTTTCACATTGCCCCACACGGAGGGCAGTTTGTCGAAAGTGTTGGCGATTTTGTCGTTCTACGATGTCAATCTGACAAAAATTCAATCGTTCCCCGTCATCGGTCGCGAGTGGGAATACCTTTTTTACGTTGATGTAATATTCGCCGCGACCCTGAAATACCAACAAAGCTTGGAAGCCATCCGCCCGCTGACGAATGATTTGCAAATTTTGGGGGAATATGAAGCGAATTAAAAATAAAAAAAATGATTATCGGATATTTTGCCAAACAAATTTGAAAATTATTTTGATTTTTTTTCAAAAACGCTTGCGTATCTCAGAAAAACCACATATCTTTGTTGTCATTTCAATAAAAAATTTCATTTATGAGAAAGAAAAACTTCTTTAGTTTTTGTGTCGCCGCGGCATTGCTGCTGGGCACCGGTGCTGCCAATGCAGAAACAGGTTCGTGGACTTCAGGAAGTACCACAGTAGAGCTAACCGATGATGGTGTTCTCACCGTTACCGGCACGGGGGCGATGGCGGATTATTCTCTTGATGCTTCTGCGCCATGGTTTGCTTCCAGCGATGCTATTAAAACGTTGGTCATTGGTGAGGGCGTGACAAGCCTTGGCGAATTGGCTTTTTACGGTTGCATCGGTCTTATCTCCGTCACCATTCCTGACGGCGTGACAAGCATTGGAGGTGGTGCTTTTTTAGTTTGCAGCGGTCTTACCTCCGTCACCATTCCTGATGGCGTGACAAGCATTGGATATGCTGCCTTTGCCTATTGCAACGGTCTTACATCTATCAGTGTGGGTGCTGTCAATACACAATATAGTTCGATAGATGGCGTGCTTTACAACAAAAATAAGACCACATTACATACATACCCTATAGGCAAGCAAGGTACCACTTTTACCATTCCCAACAGCGTGACGAGCATTGGAGAAAATGCTTTTTCCGATTGCAACTGGCTTACCTCCGTTTCCATTCCTAACAGCGTGACAAGCATTGGATCTTCTGCTTTTTTCGCTTGCTTCGGTCTTACCTCCGTATTTTGCCTTGCTGCTAAGCCGCCAACATTAGGCAATTCTAGTTTTACTGCTGTGAGTGCCGATGCGCTGTATGTGCCTGAAAGTGCATTGAATGCCTATAACAATAGCGATTGGAAGAGTGCATTTGACATAATACTTGCCATTGAATCCGCTACGAGCGTAAAAACGGTTGATACCGATAAACTGCACGTTTATCCCAATCCCACCACCGGCGTGGTGTATGTGGATAACGCCAACGGCGCAGAGGTGAAAGTGTATAATCTGAATGGCGCGTTGCTGCACCGCACCCGCGAAAGCCGCGTGGATTTGTCGGGCGAGCCGAGCGGTGTTTATTTGCTGCGCGTGGGGGGTGAGGCTTTGAAGGTGGTGAAGAAGTAGTCTGAACCACGATTTTAATAAGATTTTCAAGATTAACGGGATGGAGGATTGGCGGGATTTTTTTGTAATCCTGCTAATCCTTTCATCTTGTTAATCCTAAAAATCTTATTAAAATCATGGTTCAGACAATCATCCATAGTTCAAGAGTTTTTCGTAACTACTGTCGAGTGCGCCGAAACATCTGCTCCCGATTAAGATTTCTTTCAACGCAGCATTTTCCGGCTTTCCACACCTTGCAAAACGCTCATTTGCTGAATGGCGATTTGATTTAAGCGCACCAAACGCTCGCTTTGCACCAGCCCCTCGTCAATGAGCACGGCGTTGATGTTTTCCATGTTTGAGAGGCAAATCAGCTCGTTGATTGAGGCGTAATCGCGCATATTGCCCTGCAAATCGGGATGGGTTTCGCGCCACTCTTTGGCTGTGATGCCGAACATCGCCACATTCAGTATGTCTGCTTCGCTGGCATAAACAAAATTTATTTGCTTTCCGGTAAGTTCTTGTGGGATAAGATGTTGGGCGATAGCATGAGTGTGAATGTGGTAGTTGATTTTAGATAGTTCGCGTTTTGCCGACCAGCCTAATGCTTTTTGCTCGGCTTCTTTGAGGCGTTGAAATTCTTTGACTAACAATAGTTGAAAACGAGGACTTATCCACATTCCAAAATGAAATGCAATGTCTTTGTGGGCATACGTGCCGCCGTATCTGCCCGCTTTTGCAGTAATTCCAATAGCGCCCGTTTTTTCCAGCCATTGTTTGACCGATAAAACGAAATTATTGCTTCCTGCAAAATTTTTAATTATACCGAAATCGGTACAATTAAACTTGGGATTGAATAAAAGTTCCCACTCACCAATATATTCAATCGTACTTTTTAGGCTCAGCCACTTAATGATAATGTGTTCTCCCAATTGACTGTGAGCCATGTCTGTCAAAGAGATATAATCCGCATCCTCAATTTTGAGAACAGTTATATCTGCACCTGTTACATTGATTTTTGCCATAATGTTTTTGTTTTATTAAAATTTTACGGTGCAAAGGTAGAAATAATTTTCAATTTAGCAAAATATTTTGAAAATTTTATTATTGTTTTTGCAAATAGTTCGCATTTATTGGTAGCAAAACATCCATTCCCGATTAAGCCTTATTTTAAAAATTAAGAATTAAGCGTCACTTCGTTCTTACGGAATCCGGCACTGCGCGGCGGCGGGCATTGTTGAAACGCTTCCCAAATTCCTTTTCTGCCTCTGCATACTTGGCTACCTTGGAGGCGGGCAATATTTCCAGCATTTTGTTGGTGTATTCTTCGTCTAATTCTGCCTCTTTTTTTCTGTTTTCGGCGCGCAGTTCGAGCAGTTTTTTGGTGTCGGCTTCTGACGGTTCCTTATCTTTGAATTTGCCGCGTTCTTCGCGCAGTTTTCGATACAAATCAAACTTTTTTTGTTGCAATTCTTGTTCGATGGGGGTGAATTTTGCCTTTTCTTCATCCGTCAAGCCCATCTGTTGGGAAATATAATTGATGCGCTCGTCCTTAAATTTCTGAAATTTCTCTAACCGCTCTTTGTCGTTAGCACGCCTCTCATCCTTCTGTTCGCGTTTTTGCTCGCGCTTTTGCTCGTTTTTTTCCTGCTGTGCAAAGGCAGGGCTTGCCGTGCCCACGATGCACGCCGTCATCGCTAATACTACCAAATTTCGTTTCATATTCTTATAATTTTAATGTGATTCTAAAACATATCATCCACAAAAACAGCGTCGTGATAGATTGAACTTGCCAGATGCTCCTCATAATACTGATAAAAATCCTCTATGTCGGCGGCGGAGGTCAGATTGAGAGGCTCCGGCGTTGTAACAAACACATTGATTATCAACGAGATGCCTGCAAACATCGCCGCCATATACATATACGGCTCCATGTGCTGCCAAAG
The DNA here is from genome assembly GCA_025996755.1 of Bacteroidia bacterium. GTDB lineage: Bacteria > Bacteroidota > Bacteroidia > Bacteroidales > Azobacteroidaceae > Azobacteroides. The sequence goes on along the minus strand of BNTR01000135.1, from coordinate 1,032 downwards.
CGTGCGCCTCACGGCTACGTCCACTTGTCGTGCAGGCAACTGTGCCATAATCTGCGCCGTCAAGCCATCGAAATAGCCTTCGGGCACCGTGAACGGATTTTTTTCGTCAATATCTTTCATATCTGTCATAATTTAATCAGACCGGCTCTGTTTAGTTGGACTATCGAAAACGGAAAAGGTTTAAACCTGACGGAAATTATTTCAAATTTTTGAAAAAATATTCAGAAATATTTGTTTAATTAAATTTTTGTTTGTAAGTTTGCAGCCGAATACTTATAATTAAAAAATTTATTTTCATGAAAAAGATTAGTTTGATTTTTATTTTGGCTTGCGGCTGTTTGCCAGCCACGTATGCGCAACAAACGTTGCAAGTGGATGTCTTGAAAATTGGTGCTTCCACTTTAAAGGTGGAAAGGGAGCAAAACGTGCTCACGTTCGGTAACGACAATTACGTTAAGATGGGCGAATGGGAAGCCGATGATTTGTTGTCTTTTTATACTCGCGTGGGGTATAATTTCACGGGCGGCAGAGTGGGGATTGGCACAACCGACCCCCAAGCCGCATTGGATGTGACCGGCAGTGTGGCTGCCAAAGGGCTTTCGGTGGATGGGAAAGCGGCTGTTAACGGCACTTTTTCTTCCAAAGATGCCACTATTAGCGGCAATGCGGCTGTGAGTGGTGCTATTTCTGCCGCCAGTTCAACGATTAGAGGAAATGAAACAGTCAGTGGCCTTTTCTCTGCCCAGGATGCTACGATTGATGGCAATGTGGGCATTGGCATCAAAAATCCAACGGATAAACTGCATGTGAACGGGACGATTCGCGCCACAATCGTGAAAATCGAAGAAGACGAGGGTGCCGATTTTGTGTTTAATGACGATTACGCATTAAAATCTTTGTCGGAAGTCAATCATTTCATCCAAGAAAACAAACACCTGCCCGAAATACCTTCTGCCGCAGAGATGCAATCCGAGGGGGTTAATTTGGGCGAAATGCAGATGAAACTGCTGCAAAAAGTGGAGGAACTCACGC
>BNTR01000134.1:0-5000 GCA_025996755.1 Bacteroidia bacterium | reverse complement strand
TCGCCAAATGCCACCATTGCGGTGGCGTATCTGGGTTATTCGACCCAGGAAGTGCCCGTGAACGGGCAAACAACAATCAATGTTACTTTGGTGCAGGATGCCAGTAACCTCGATGAGGTGGTGGTGGTCGGTTATGGCTCTCAAAAGAAAGTCAACCTGACGGGTGCAGTGGCGTCAATTGGTGCCGAACGGCTCGAAAACCGCGCTGTGCCTACGCTCACGCAAGCCCTGCAAGGAACGGTGGCTAACCTCAACATCTCCTCGCCCAACGGCGCGCCGGGTACCAAGCAGGACATCAACATCCGTGGGTACACGGGCATCAAAATCGATGACAAGTCCAACGTGTCGGGCGCACCGCTCATCGTCATCGACGGCGTGCAGGGCGGCGACCTCAGCACCATCAACATGACGGACGTGGAAAACATCTCTATCCTGAAAGATGCTGCCTCAGCTGCCATCTATGGCTCCAGTGCACCTTTTGGCGTGATTATTGTAACCACCAAAAAAGGACGCTCCGGCAAGCCCGTGATTAGTTACGGCAACAACTTCGGCTTTGCGCAACCAATCAACCTGCCGCACTACACCAATTCGGTGGTCTTTGCCGAAGCGTTTAATGACGTTGCCGCCAACTCCAACATGGGTCCGTTGTTTGACGCTACGACCATACAAGCGATGAAAGATTATCAGGCGGGAATAATCACAGATGAAACCTCCAAAAGCCCGTCCAAAAACGAATGGCTTTCGTGGAATAACGGTAGCAATGCCAACAACGACTGGTTCGACATCTATTTCAAGAGTGCCGCCTTCAGCCAACAGCACAACGCAAGCGTGTCGGGAGGTACGGAAAACTCAAACTACTACGTTGGATTGGGCTACAACCAGCAGGATGGCTTGTACAACTGGGCAAACGACGTATATCGCCGATACAACGTCCGCGCCAATTTGTCGTCTAACCTCACCAACTGGCTTACGTTCAACTTCCGCAGTGCCTTTTCCCGTGCACAGACCGATGTGCCTGCTATTTACGGCGACATAAGCGGAGGCTCCAGTTATTCCTACGACTATTTTCATCAGATGGGACGCACCTATCCCACCGTGCCGCTGAAGAATCCCGATGGATACTATTCTGAAGGTAGCGGCGTGCTGAACTTTACCGAAGGTGGGCGTAATTTATCCACTACCGATAATGCCGTGCTGACGGGAGAATTTGTTGTACGCCCGCTACCCGGGTGGGACATCACCGCCAATTATACTTACAGCGGCGACTACAATGAAGCGAGCAACCACCGCAAAACTTTTTATTTGGTACTGCCTGATGGCAACAAGCAGGCAAGGGGAGGTACTGACCCCAACTATATTGAGCGCACTATGTACAAATACCAGCACCACACCGTGAACGCTTTTACATCCTACGAAAAACAAATTGACAAGCATTACTTCAAGGTCATGGCAGGTTTTACGCAGGAACTCTACGACGATTTGTGGATGCAAGGCAGCAACAACAATCTGTATTCTGATGATATTCCTATGCTGTCGATGACCTACGGTACCAGCCGCAGTGCCACTGATGCGGCATCGCAATTGTCTATCCGAGGCGGCTTTGGGCGCATCAACTACAATTACGAGGGAAAATATCTCATAGAATTTAATGGCAGGTATGACGGCACATCGCGGTTTCTGGAAGACGTGCGGTTTAAGTTTTATCCGGGCGTTTCTGCCGGATGGGTGGCTTCGCGCGAAGCATTTTGGGAACCGCTTACGGACTATGTCAATCATCTTAAATTGAGAGGCTCGTATGCAAGTTTGGGCGACCAAAGTTTTGCCTCCAGCCGCTACCCGTTCTATCCCTCGCTGGGCAGCAATTTGGCCACAAGCACTCGCTGGCTTTTCAGCGGTGGACGCGAATCGTCAATTTGGCAGCCGGGATTGGTAAACTACGACCTCACGTGGATTACCTCCAACACCATTGATTTCGGCGTGGATATGGCGTTTCTGCGCAACCGTCTTAATTTCAGCTTCGACTGGTATAAGCGTAATGCCAAAGATTTTGCGGGTCCCGGAGAAAAACTTCCGGCACTGCTGGGAATATCCGCTCCCCCTATAAACGACGCGGAAACCGAAACCACCGGCTTTGACCTCACCATTGGATGGAAGGACAAAATTGGCGAGGTATCTTACGGTGCCGGACTTGTGTTGAGCGACTATACAGGAAAAATCGTTAAGTTCAACAATCCCACCAAACTTATTGACGACCTGTGGTATGACGGTATGACGATGGGCGAAATTTGGGGCTACCAAACCGTAGGGCTGTTCAAAGACCAGGCGGCAATTGACGCTGCACCCAGTCAGACATCTATCAGCGGTAGCCAGTGGAAGCCGGGCGATGTGCAGTATGCCGACCTCAACGGCGACGGCAAAATTAACCCCGGCGAGAATACCGTGGACAAACCGGGCGACCGCAAGGTTATAGGCAACTCTACGCCGCGTTTCTCGTTCGGCGTGAACCTCAATGCCGAGTGGAAAGGAATTGACCTCACCGTATTTCTGCAAGGTGTGGGCAAGCGCGACATTATGTTTGCCGACAACGCAAACTATTTCTGGGGTTTTGTAAACAACGAATGGCAGTCGTCGTACTTTACCGTACATACCGACCGCTGGACGGATGAAAATCAGAATGTCAATGCGTACTATCCGCGTGCCTATTTCAACAGCAACAAAAATATGCGCGCGCAAACCCGCTATTTGCAAGACGCATCCTACCTGCGCGTCAAAAATATGCAGTTGGGCTACACCCTTCCCAGATGGATAACCGATAAGGTCAAGTTTGAGAAGGCGAGAGTATTTGCCAATGTAGAAAATTTGGCGACTTTTACCAATCTGATAGAAATCATTGACCCCGAGATTGTCAACAGCAGCGGCAAGGTTTATCCCTTGCAGAGGGCTTGGTCGTTTGGCATTAATCTTACGTTTTAATAACTTTTAATTGTATAAGAAAATGAAAAAGATTCAATACATAGCACTTGGTGTGCTGGCAGTGCTGACTGCCGCGTCGTGCAACGACGACTTTATGGAACGAACCCCATTAGACAAAATTAGCGATTTAAGTTTTTGGAAATCACCCAACGACTTGAAACTCTATGTAAACAACCTGTACAGCCGCAACGACCTGCTGGCACGCGAAGACGGATGGGGTTCCATAGGTCCCTACGGCTGGGATGCCGACGACGGAAGCGACACGGAAGTGCGCTATCAGTACAATGACCGCATGAACGGCGAGTCAACCCCCCCAGCAGACGGCGGCGGATGGGGCAACAGCGACTGGGAGGCATTGCGCGACATCAATTACTTCCTTGACAACTACCCTGCGGTGGAAGCGTTGACATCGTTTGACGCAGTGAAGCAGTATGTGGGCGAAGCATTGTTTTTTCGCTCCATCTTTTATTTCAACAAACTGCGCCGCTTTGGTCCTCTGCCATGGGCTTCTACCACCGTAACCACCGGCTCGGATGTGCTCTTTGCAGAACGCTTGCCGCGCAATCAGGTGGTAGATTCTATTATGCTCGACCTTGATAACGCCATTAATTACCTGTCTGCACGGGCGGGTGGCGGATGGACAGGGCGCATAACCAAAGAAACGGCAATGGCATTGCAAGCACGCATTGCGCTCTACGAAGGCACTTGGGAAAAGTATCACGCCGGCACTCCTTTTGCGGCTGCCGCAGATAATAGCACGAAGTTCCTTACGAAAGCCGCCGATGTTGCAGGTGCACTCATCAAAATGTCGGAAGACACCGGCTATCCTGCATTGGACAACGTGGGCGTGCCCGACGGCTACCGCGATTTGTTCAATCGGGAGAAAGATGAATATGCGAGCAGCAAGGAAGTGCTTTTCTTTCGCAAGACCGAGGCAGGTGTTATCACTACTATTTGGGATAGATATGCGGCTGCCGGCTCGGGCAGAGGTGCTACTAAAAACTTGATTGACTCGTATCTGAAAGATGATGGTACGCCTGTTGCGGCAGGTTATGACGATGCAAGTTTGCAGAAGGTAGCCACAGGTCGCGACCCGCGTTTGGAGCAGACCATTCAAATCAACGACAACAAGCATTACCGCTGGTTAGCGGCAATCCCACCGGTGTATTTCATGGCACCCTTATTTGATGGATGGGATTCGGAGGAATCCACTCCCACAGGGTATCAGATATACAAGGGGCATAACTTTCGCTATGCAGATGCCCGTCCCTCAGGTCAGGGGTTGCAGTCGCTCATTTACTTCCGCTACGGCGAAACGCTGCTGATTTATGCCGAAGCCAAAGCCGAATTGGGAACCATCAATCAGGACGACTTGGACAAAAGCATCAACAAACTGCGCCAACGTTTAGTTCCTCCGATGCCGGACTTGACCATGGGCGTGGCAACAGACCCGAACTTTGAGTTTGCTTCTCTTACTCCAATTATTCAGGCAGTGCGCCGCGAGCGCAAAGTGGAGCTGGCTTGCGAAGGTTTCCGCGTGGACGACATCAAGCGTTGGGCAGCCGCCGGCGAACTCATTGTAGGCAAAGAGCCGGTGGGTGCGAAGTTGGCGCAATGGGACGGATTCAAATTTGAAGATTATATGCCTCTCTCGCTGCCCGATACTGCCCGTCAAGCAAAGTTTGATGATAGAGTATGGGGAACACTGAACAAGGAAACAGGCACGAGAGCCTCCGACGGGCTGCAAACCGATGCCAACGGCTACATCAAGATATTCAAAAACACATTGAACGGCGGCACGCAGGGCTACAAGTTCAACGTAGACAGAGATTATCTCTATCCCATCCCTACCAACCAGTTGACGCTCAACAAGAAGTTGGGACAAAATCCGGGTTGGTGATAAAAATGGACAATAAATGATAGAGAGGGGTTGTTCCGCAGAGGAATAATCTCTTTCTTTTTTCCGAAATTATTTGTACCTTTGTCGAAAAATTGCAGATAAATACTGAGTAAAATTAAGTATGCCC
>BNTR01000133.1 GCA_025996755.1 Bacteroidia bacterium | reverse complement strand
GAGCCGGAACCGTTTGCGCCCGATGTCATCCAAATTGTCGGGCACACCCAAATCGCGAAAGACGACCCGATTATTAAGGAGCATGTATGGTTGCTCGACAACAAGCAACTCTATACTTTCGGTGACGGAAAAATAGAGAAATACACCGGGGGCTTGACGAAATAATAAAAAAAAACCGTACCTTTGCGCCTGAAAAATACAAGAGATGATTTTCAATTACGATGTGATAGTGGTCGGAGCAGGACATGCCGGCTGCGAGGCGGCTGCGGCTGCGGCGCGGCTGGGGTCAAAAACGCTGCTCATCACGATGGACATGAATAAAATTGCCCACATGAGTTGCAACCCCGCTGTGGGTGGCATCGCTAAGGGGCAGATTGTCCGCGAGATTGATGCGCTGGGTGGGCAGATGGGCATTGTTGCCGACCGCACGGCGATTCAGTTTCGGATGCTCAACCGCTCGAAAGGTCCCGCCATGTGGAGCCCGCGCGCACAGAGCGACCGCGCTAAATTCATTGATGTGTGGCGCGAAACGCTGGATTCTATACCCAATCTTTTTGTCTGGCAAGATACTGTAACAGAATTGATTATAAACGATAAAACGCTTGTAGAGGGGGTTAAAACCTCGCTGGGTGCGCTATTTTCGGCGCAGTCCGTAGTCCTGACCGTAGGTACGTTTCTCAGCGGGTTAATTCACGTCGGAAAAGTGCAAATCTCGGGCGGGCGTATGGCGGAGCCGGCCTCGCACGGCATCACCGAGCAACTGAAATCTCTCGGCTTTGAAGCCACCCGTATGAAAACGGGAACGCCGGTGCGCATCGACGGGCGGAGCGTAGATTTTTCGCAGACCAACGAACAGACCGGCGAAAATGATTTTCACAAATTTTCTTACCTCGATTTTCAGCCCCGCCCCTTGAAGCAACGGAGTTGCTGGACGCTCTACACCAACGAAGCCTGCCACGCGGTTTTGCGAAACGGCTTGCCGGACAGTCCCCTCTATAATGGACAAATCACGAGTATCGGTCCGCGCTACTGTCCGAGCATCGAAACAAAAATTGTAACCTTTGCCGACAAGTCGCAGCATCAGTTGTTTTTGGAGCCGGAAGGCGAAACCACTCAGGAATATTACCTCAACGGTTTTTCCTCCTCGCTGCCGCTGTCGCTCCAGTTGGCTGCCTTGCAACAAATCCCGGCATTCCGCAACATCCAAATTTATCGCCCGGGCTACGCCATCGAATACGACTTCTTCCCGCCCACCCAACTCAATCACACCCTGGAAACAAAGCGCATCCGCCATCTATTTTTTGCCGGACAGATTAACGGAACAACGGGCTACGAAGAGGCTGCCGCGCAGGGCTTGATGGCGGGCATCAATGCCCACCTGAAAGCACACAGCCCGCAGTCAGAATTTGTCTTGAAGCGCAACGATGCCTACATAGGCGTGTTGATTGACGATTTGGTGACGAAAGGCGTGGACGAGCCTTACCGGATGTTCACCTCCCGCGCCGAATACCGCATCCTGCTGCGACAAGACGATGCCGACCGCCGCCTGACCGCAAAGTCCTGCGAACTTGGCTTGGCAGATGCCACGCGCCGCCACCTCCTGAACGAGAAAACCGAACAGATAGAAAGCATCATCGCCTTCGCAAAAAACCACACCGTGAAGCCGGAGCAGATGAACACCTTCTTAGAATCTGTAGGCACAACCCCCTTGAAGCACGGCGCAAAACTGCAAGATTTAATCCTGCGCCCCCAATTGACAATAGAAAAATTGGCAGAATTTCTACCGGACTTCCAACAGCAGTTAGACAAAATCCCCAACCGCCAAGCAGAAATCACCGAAGCGGCAGAAATCCTAATGAAATACGAAGGCTACATAGCCCGCGAAAAAATAATCGCTGAAAAAATCAACCGCTTAGAAAGCGTAAAAATAAGAGGAAAATTCGATTACAACACAATTCAATCCCTTTCAACGGAGGCAAAACAAAAGCTAACAAAGATAGACCCGGAAACAATAGCACAAGCAAGTCGCATCCCCGGCATTTCGCCCAACGACATCAATGTGCTGCTGGTGCTATTAGGAAGGTGATTTGCGCTCGAATGGCGGCATTTTGTCCATTGGCAAAAAAATGTTCCACGTGGAACAATTGAGATTTTTACCTCGCAAGGGTAATGTGTTGGATAACAGGGACGGCGTTCCGTCCATAACAAATGAGTTCTTTGCTTGTTGGCACAAAAATGTTCCACATGGAACAATTGAGGGTTTTGCCCCACAAGGGTAATATATTGGATAGCAGGGACGGCGTTCCGTCTATAGCAATTGAGATAATTCTCTTTTGAGAAATTGTTTTTTAGCCTCGCAGAGGCGATATTATGCATAACCGTGGGTGAAGCGAAGCGAAACCTACGGTATTGGAGGGCGACACAGCCCAAAGTCCCGCAGGGACGGCATTATCATAATCTCGCCCTTGCAGGGTTTAGGGAAGGGAGGAGTGCCTTTCCGTAGGTTTCGCTTCGCTTCACCTACGGTTATGCACATTCAGTCCCTGCGGGACTAAAAAACAGCGGCTTAAAGAATGGTTTAGCCGGCAATTGCGGATTTGCCCCACAGGGCAATATATTGGGTAGCAAAAAAGTGTTCCACATGGAACAATTGCGAATTGCCCCGTGGGGGGTAATATATTGAGTAGTAGGGACAGAGTTCTGTCAATAACAATTGCGGATTTATCCCGTGAGGGCAATATATTGGATAGTAGGGTAGTTAATTTTGAAATGCTATATTTTTTAACGGTGCAGGGGACGCTTATATCATCCCGTAGGGATGAATCGCTCGGTAGAAAGCGCAATTGTGCGTCCCCCCACCCCCGCATCCCGTAGGGATGCGACCGGTGTAGATGGGCTTGCATTCCTACGGAATGCAGGAATTGACGGGTGGCTGGCGTTTCTACCGAACGACCCATCCCTAACGGGATGGAGAGAGGCTGGATGGAGGTTTCTATTCCTAGGCTAAAGCCTACGGTTAATAAAATATCGCCTCTGCGAGGCTAAAAACAGCAATAGCCGTCAAGTTAAGGCTGAAAGCCTTTGAGCAATAGCGTAGGGCATCGCCCTACGGGCAGGATATAGCATTGAATACAAGCCCTGAAAGGGCGATAGCAATGGCTGATGCCCTTTCAGGGCGAAAATGAAGAGGAGAGGGTATCCTTCGTAGGGCGATGCCCTACGCTATTGCTCGAAGGCTTTCAGCCTTAACCTTATCCCGCAGGGATAGCACTTTATTAACCGTAGGCTTTAGCCTACGGAACGAAGATACCAATGGAAGCAGGTGCAGCATCCGATAGCCATTGGGATTGTTCCACGTGGAACAATGAGGGAAATAGTGAGAGAAAATTATAAACATTAATAAAAATAATAAAAAATGGACACAAAAAAGTTAGAGAAATTAGTGAGAAACATCCCCGATTTCCCGATTAAAGGGATTCAGTTTAAGGATGTGACGACGTTGTTTAAAGAAGCAGATGCTTTGCAGGAACTGTCGGATGGCTTGTATGAAATGTACAAGGGTAAGGGAATCACCAAGGTGGTGGGTATCGAATCGCGCGGGTTTATTCTCGGTCCGATGATTGCGCATCGCTTGCACGCGGGGTTTGTGCCTGTGCGCAAGTTCGGGAAGTTGCCCGCGCCCACTTTTTCTGAGTCGTTCAGCAAGGAGTATGGCGACGATGCGGTGTACATTCATCAGGACGCTTTGAGCGCAAACGATGTGGTGCTGCTCCACGACGATTTGTTGGCTACCGGCGGCACGATGCTGGCTTCCGTTAACCTCGTTAAGAGGTTTAATCTCAAGAAAGTTTATGTGAATTTCTTGATTGAGTTGGAAGATTTGAAGGGTAGAGCCTTGTTTGACCCTTCAATTGAAATCACGTCTTTGCTTAAATATAATATTTAATTGAGATGTCAGAAAATAGACAGACAGATGTAATCGCAGCGGGGCTTTCCGACAAAATTTCAATTGTGCCGGAAAGCCCCGGCGTTTATATGTATTTCGATGAAAGCGGGAAAATTCTCTATGTAGGCAAGGCAAAGAATCTGAAAAAGCGTGTGGCGTCCTATTTTAATAAGACGCAGCAAAGCGCGAAAACTATCGTGATGGTGCGCAAAATACGCGACATCAAATATCTGGTGGTGGAGTCGGAGGAGGATGCTTTCCTGCTGGAAAATAATCTGATTAAGGAGCATCAGCCACGTTACAACATTATGCTGAAGGACGATAAGACGTATCCTTGGCTGGTTGTAACCAACGAGCCGTTTCCGCGCATCTTCCTCACGCGGCAGAAGTTGGATAATAAAGCCCATTATTATGGTCCTTATCCCGCGGTGATGAATGTGAAATATCTGTTGCGATTGCTCACTTCGCTCTATCCGATACGCACGTGTCGGCATTTTTTGGAGCCTGAAAAGATTGAAAAGGGGAAATTTCACCTCTGCTTGCAGTATCATATAAAGAAGTGTTTGGCTCCCTGTGAGGGCAAGCAATTGGAGGCGGACTATCGCAAAAATATCGCTTCCATCGAAGAAATACTGAAAGGAAATTCGAGGGAAATCAGCCGAATGCTCTATAAGGAGATGCAGGATTGCGCGGCGGAACTGCGCTTTGAGGAAGCCGCCGTGCTGAAAGAACGCTACGACTTGCTGGAAAACTATTCGTCGAAGTCGGTCGTTGCCAGCCCGAATTTGTACAATGTGGATGTCTTTTCTTTTGAGGAGTCCGGCGACGCTGCCTATATCAATTATCTGCACATCGTGAACGGAGCGATTGTGCAGGGCTACACGATTGAATACAAGAAACGGCTGGACGAGGCGAAAGAAAATCTGCTGGGCTTGGGAATTATCGAGTTGCGCCGCCGCTTTGAAAGTGGCGCGAAGGAAATCGTTGTGCCGTTCTTGCCCGACATCGAACTGCTGAACGTGAATTTCACCGTTCCGCAACGCGGCGAGAAGAAGCAACTGCTGGCTCTGTCGGAAAAGAACGTCCGCCAGTACAAACTCGACCAACTGAAACAGGCGGAGAAATTGAATCCCGAACAACGCTCCACGCGCATCCTGAAAACGATGCAAAACGACCTGCATCTGCCGGCTTTGCCGCTGCATATTGAGTGTTTCGACAACTCCAATATTCAGGGCACCAACCCCGTTTCGTCGTGCGTGGTGTTCAAAAATGCCAAGCCGGCGAAGCGCGACTACCGGCATTTCAATATCAAGACGGTGGTCGGTCCCGACGATTTCGCCTCGATGTATGAAACCGTCCATCGCCGCTACAGCCGATTGACGGACGAGGGCGAGCCGCTGCCGCAACTCATCGTCATCGACGGCGGCAAGGGACAATTACATGCGGCAACCGATGCCCTCAAAGACCTGAATTTGTACGGCTCCATCGGCATCGTCGGCATCGCGAAGCGCCTCGAAGAAATCTATTTCCCCGAAGATTCCGTCCCCCTGTATTTAGACAAAAATTCGGAAACGCTGAAACTCATCCAACAACTGCGCGACGAAGCCCACCGCTTCGGCATCACTTTCCACCGCCAAAAGCGCAGCAAGCAACAAGTGCTCTCCGAACTGGATACCATCAAGGGAATAGGCACGGTCATCAAAGAAAAACTCCTCCAACGCTATAAAAGCGTAGCCCGAATAAAAGCCGCGCCCCACGAAGAAATCACCGATTTCATAGGGAAAAGCAAGGCGGATTTGCTGTTCAAGAATTGGGAGTAAATCTATACCACCGCCGCCATCAATTTATGACGAAGGTGCACCACTTTATAATTGGGATTGGCATCTACGATGATTTTTTCCAGCACTTCGGGGTCGTCCGGCAAATGGTAGGTGCAGATTGCCAATTTGGGGGCAAATTTTTGTAAGACCTTCGTTGCTCCGCGCAACATATCTCGCTCGGCACCCTCGATGTCGGATTTGATGAAATCGACGCGCGTCAATTTATTTTCTTCAACGAATTTATCCAGCGTCGTGATAGTTACTTTTTCAGTGATGTGCCCTTCGCTCAAAACGGAACTTGAACCGCTATTGCTTTGCCCGATTGAAATATCCATTTCACACTCACTGCTTCCTAACCCCTTTTTTATCGGGTGAATCTGTCCCGCAGCATTTAAATCGCGCGTTTTACACAACCATTGAAAAATTTCGTTCACCGGCTCAAAAGCATAAACGGTTGCACCTTTGGAAGACGCATACGCCTCAAAATCGCCAATCCATGCACCGGCATCTATCACAATATCGCCTTTTTTAACGCTCACGTCGAAAGCCCCGTCGGTATAGCCATAAGGTCCCTCAACCATATATTGGTCAAGCAAATTGACAATAGACTTGTCGTAATTGTCCTGATAAAAACAGTAAAATAAAAATACATCCTCAAAAATGGATGTTGAAAGCGCAGATAATTTTTCAAAGTCACTTGAAACGTCCGGCAATTTTGCGCCGTTAAAATCAAGACAAGCGTCCTTTTCATCGTGTTTCAACCATTTTTTCTTAAATGCCCGTGCGCATACTTTTACCCAAAAAGTATCAAAAAAAGTGGGGAAAAATTTTAATTCCCGTGCAGCACCCTTTAGAAAATAGGCAAATGCCTCCAAGAGTGTCCAATGCTTCAATTTAATCCCAGCCAACGAATTTTTTAACAGTTTCATATTTTTATAATTTTAAAATTTAAAAAATAAAAAGCCACACCAAGGCACTAACCCCTGATGTGGCTGAATAATTATGCTCCCAAGAAATGTTTGTGAACAGTATTTTAAGTGCGCAACTTTGTGCACTAAATCATTGTACCCCCCCCCCCGTTTTACACGCTGCAATAGTCCGTACACCTGATTTTGCAGGCATAACACTATTCAAACCGTGAGAGAAAAAGTTCATCATTTACTTTTGACGTATTTTGGGCGCAAAGGTAAACAACTTTTTTGAGAAGTGCAAATGAATGCTGAATTATTTCAGGGCAACTGCATCTTATTTATGTTAAAGGAATTGTATGGCACGATATTGTTGTCCCGTTAGGGACAATATGTTGGTAGAAAAAGCCCATCGCCCCATCTCATTCGTGCCGGAGGTACGAAATTATATCATATTCCGTCCCGAACGGGACGGTGGGATGTGTGTGTGGTTCCATTTTCTACCAATATATTGTGCCTAACCTTAAGTTTGCGGAAAATTTAAATCCGGGGAAAAATCATTACTTTTGTTGTGAGAAAGTAAAGATTTAACCGACTGACAAATGGTAAACTAAGTGCCTAATTAGATTTTGAAATCTA
>BNTR01000132.1 GCA_025996755.1 Bacteroidia bacterium | reverse complement strand
GCACATTTTGGGAATATTATGCCCCCGAAGCCATCGAGCAGGGCTTTATGGCGCGCAAAGACTTTGTGGGCTGGACAGGCTTGCCACCCATCGCCGTTTTTATCGAATACATCCTGGGCATCCGCTCCGATTATTCCACCCATTCGCTGGTGTGGGACGTCAGTCAGTTGGAGGCGCACGGCATTGAGCGTTATCCTTTCGGTCCCGACGGGTTGGTGAATCTGAAAGTGAACAGGCGCAATTCGCAGGAAGAGATGCCTGTGGTGACGGTAGATAGCAATGTGCCGTTTGAATTGACACTGTATTGGGGCAAAGACAAGAGTAAAAAAATAAGCGTGAAAGGAAATCAGATATGAAAATAGGCATAGATTTGGGCGGCACAAATGTCAGAATGGGCATTGTCGCGGATGGCAAAATAGTGGACAAATTGGCAGAATCGTGCAAAGCCGATGCTGCGGAGGAAGTGGTTGTCAATCAACTGAAAGCGATGATTCGCCGGTTGCTCAATCCGAGCGTGGAGAGCATCGGCATCGGCGTGCCGTCGGTCGTGGACGTGGAAAAAGGCATCGTGTATGATGTGGCAAACATCCCTTCGTGGAAAAAAGTGCATCTGAAAGACCTCCTCGAAGCGGAGTTTAAGGTGCCGGTGGCGGTGAACAACGACTGCAACTGCTTTGCGCTTGGCGAATACCATTTTGGTGCGGGCGCAGGAAGCAAAAACATCGTCTGCTTGGCTCTGGGCACGGGCGTGGGTGCCGGCATCATCATCAACGGCAAGCTCTACGTGGGCAACAACGCCGGAGCGGGCGAAATAGGCTGCATACCCTATCTCAACGCCGATTACGAGTTCTATTGCGGCAGCCGCTTTTTCGCGGAAAAACACGCCCTCACCGGCAAGGAGGCTTACGAGCGGGTGCGCACGGGCGACATGCAAGCCCTCAGCCTGTGGCAAGAAGCGGGGGCGCATATCGGCAATTTACTCAAAGTGGCACTCTTCGCCTACGACCCCGAAATGATTATCCTCGGCGGCAGCATTTCCAATGCCTACGCCTATTTCGTGGACGCAATGCGCGAGTCGCTCAAAACGTTCCCTTATTCGGAAACGGTTGAGCGGCTCAAAATTCGCGTATCGCAAAAAGAAGACATTGCCCTGCTGGGTGCGGCGATGCTAATATAAAGTGTATGGCTTGCGATATTGGTAGTTGTAGAGCCGGTGGTTTGCCGCTTCCGCGTCGTCGCCATAGCTGAGCGTTGCCGGATTCCACAATACAGGGCGTTGCAACTCGGTGGCGATGTTGGCATTCACGCACAGGATGTTGGTGCTGCAACCTACCTCTACCGGCGCAATCGGGTTTTTGCGCGAGCGCACGGCATCAATAAAATTCTGCATGTGCGGCGAACTTATCTCATATTCACCCTGATTGACTTCCTGCTCAATTTTGGCAAGAAGATTTGCGTCGGAACATTCGATATAGCCTCTCGCCACTTTGAGCCAGCCTTTGGTGGTGTTGAAGCGTATCCCGTTGCCACCCCCCTCGTGGAAGGGCTGTTCGGTCATCACGATGCCGTTCTGATATTTCATTGTGAGGTATTCTGCCCCCTTGTAGCCTTTCGGGATAAATTCGCTGGGACCTGAGCCGTCCATTCCGATGGCAGCCTGAGCGATGTCGAACATGTGTGCACCCCAATCGGCTGTATATCCGTTGCCCGTTTCGCGATACCATCGCCACGCACCCCACAAAGCCTCATTCTTTTCGGGTTTCAGAGAAACGGGCGGACATAAATCGGGATGATAATGTATCTTCGGGTCGTTCAGAGGACCCATCCACTGGTTCCAGTTCAAACTTGCCGGAACGGGCTGTTCGGGCAAATTCAGCGGGGTAGGGGGGGCGCCCACCTTGGCGTAAATCGTTTCCACATGCCCCAGGGCACCGCTGCGAATCAGGGCGATAGCCTGCTGAAACTCTTCGGCGGAGCGTTGCTGACTGCCCACCTGCAACACCGCACCGTTTTCGCGCACGGCTTTCACCATCTGCAAACTTTCGGTGACAGTGAATGCCAAAGGTTTTTGCACATACACATCTTTTTTGGCGCGGCAAGCCTGAATAGTAATCAGCGCGTGCCAATGGTCGGGCGTAGCAATAGCCACGGCATCAATATCCTTGCGAGCCAGCAAGTCCTCATAAAACTCATACGTGTCGCATCTCACAGGCACGTCCTGCTCCTTTTGCCAAGCCTCCACCCGCCTTTTGAAGCGTTCGCGCTTGATACTGTCCACATCGCAACAGGCAACGACCTGCACGCCCGGACACGACGTAAAACTTCTGAAATCGGAAAGCCCCTGCTGCCCTAATCCGATAAATCCCATCACAACCCTGTCGCTCGGAGCCAACCGCCCACCGGCGGCAAACACCCGACTCGGAAGAATTGTCAGCCCCGCCAAACCAAGGGCAGAATAGCCCAAAAAGCGACGCCGGCTCATTGTGTTCAAATCTTTTGCATTCATATTTTTTAAAATTTTATGTTATGTTTTCCGTTGCAAAGATACAAAAAAAATATGAACGAACAATTCATTTTTTCATGCGCTTGTATATCTCGTGATTTTTATCTAATTTTGTCCATTGGATAAAAACAACATGGCAAAAAACGAATTAGGATATAAAATTGATGTGTGATGGAAAAAAAACAAGAAATATTTGATTGGGACGATGCGTATTCTATTTTTTCATTGATAGAAAATGAAGTTCCATTTAAGGAATACAATGAAATAGAATTTAAGTCTGCCCAAGGTGGTTTCCCGAAAGAATTTTGGAAAACATATTCTGCTTTTGCCAATACCAATACAGGAATAATCGTTCTTGGCATCACTGAAAAAGGGAAAACAATCATTGTGGATGGATTGGATGATGAGCAAATTGATACATATAAAAAACAATTTTGGAGCGATTGTAATAACCTGAATACGACAAATCGCAATCTACTTTCCAACGATGATGTTAAAGTTATAAAGGTTAAGGGGAAACAACTATTGGTGTTTCGTGTTCCTTACGCATCCAGAACCGAAAGACCGGTTTTTCTTACCAGAAACCCGTTTGGCAATACATACAAGCGCAATCACGAAGGAGATTATCGCTGTACGGATGATGAAATAAAAAGGATGCTTGCCGATTCTGTAGCCGAATTGAAAAAAGACAGCTTGATACTTATGGGCTATACATTAGCCGACTTGGACGCTGCCACCTTAAAACAATTTCGACAACTGTTTATGTCTTCTCGTCCCGGACACCCGTGGCACGCATTAGACGACATGGAACTTTTGAAGAAAATTGGTGCTTATCGAATTGACAGAAAAACCAAAGATGAAGGCATTACGCTTGCCGGTATGCTCATGTTCGGCAAAGCAGACAGCCTTAGAGAACAGGAAGCACTTCCGAATTATTTCCCCGATTTTAGGGAAACGTTGTCGCTTGACCCGCAAATACGCTGGACAGACCGCATTTATCCCGATGGAACGTGGGAATGTAACCTACTGCAATTTTACCTTAAAGTATGGCAAAAACTGGCTTCTATCTTACCCAAGCCGTTTCGCCTCGAAAATGATGAAAGAGTAGATGAAACTTCAACACATACCGCTTTGCGAGAGGCTTTTATCAATACTTTGGTACACGCCGATTACTCATTAAGTGGCAATATTATCGTTTGGCTGGATACGGAAAAATTTGTTTTTTCCAATCCGGGAACACTGCTGGTATCGCTTGAACAATACTATGCCGGTGGAATAAGCGAATGCAGAAATCCTTCGTTGCAACAGATGTTTTTGCTTATAGGACGTGCGGAAAAAGCAGGCAGCGGAGTGGATAAAATTATGGTGGGATGGCAGGAATCGAACTGGCGAAAACCGTTTATCGAATTGGAATCGCAACCCGACAAGGTAAAACTTACGCTACCGATGTTCAGTATTATACCGGACACCGTTTTGGACGAACTTCGCGCCATTTTCGGAAATATTGATACCCTTGCTCCGGACGAACTCACCGTGTTATCATTCTGCCAGATAGAAGGCTCTATTTCCAATAACCGACTGCAATATATACTCAACAGACACCGCACGGATATTACAAGTTTGCTAAAAAAACTCTGCACCGAAGGCTACCTCGAATCGGACAATAACGGACGATGGACAACCTATAAAATAAACGCAAAGGTTGACACCTCCAACAAAAAGGGTGACACCTCGCAAAGTATTGATAATGTTACAGATATGAAAATTAAGGGTGACACCTCGAACAATAAGGGTGACACCTCAAAAATTAAGGGTGACACCTCGAACAATAAGGGTGACACCTTAACACGATTGAAAAAAGACGAGTTAGAAACACAAATAATGAGGGTTTGTAAAAGCAATTATGTGAAAATGGAAGTTGTGGCAAAGCAAGTCAACAAATCAATAAGTTATATGAAAAATAAAGTGTTTCCACAAATGATAAAAGATGGAAAGTTGGAAAAACACTTCCCTTACACTCACAACCATCCCGAACAGGGATATAAAACAACTGACAAATATGCCATCGAATTATAAACCCATCGGCGATTATATCCGGTTAGTGGATGAACGGAATAAGGATTTGAAAGTGGAAACGCTTTTAGGGCTAACTATTTTCAAACAATTTATTCCTTCTGTTGCCAATATTATTGGGACAGATATGGCAAATTACAAAATCATTCGCAAAAATCAATTTGCTTGCAGCACGATGCAGGTAAGGCGCGATAAAAAGATGCCGGTCGCTTTATTATCAGAATTGGATGAAGCGATTATTTCGCAAGCCTATCCTGTTTTTGAAATAAAAGATACCGAAATTTTGCTGCCTGAATATTTAATGATGTGGTTTACACGTGCCGAATTTGACCGCGAAGCCTGTTTTTATGCCATAGGCGGCGTGCGAGGCAGTTTGGAATGGGAAGATTTCTGCAATATGCAATTACCTGTTCCGCCCATTGAAAAGCAAAAAGAAATAGTAGCCGAATACAACAAAATTCAAAACCGCATAGCCCTCAATAACAGTCTGATACAAAAATTGGAAGAAACCGCACAGGCGATTTACAAACAATGGTTTGTGGATTTTGAATTTCCGAATGAGGAGGGGAAGGCGTATCGGTCGAATGGCGGGGTGATGGTGGAGAGTGAGATGGGGATGGTGCCGGAGGGGTGGAAAGTTAGGAAAATTGGGGATTATGCAAAAGTTAAATCTGGATTTGCTTTTAAAAGCGAATGGTGGCAATCTATTGGTGTTCCTGTTATCAAAATTGGGAGTATTCAGAATAATACTATCGACTATTCAACCATTGATTACATTAGTGAAGAAAACTCAAAGGTAGCATCAAATTACGCTGCAACTATTGGGAATATTGTAATTGCAATGACTGGAGCAACGTTTGGTAAAGTAGCAATTGTTCCTGATATTTTTGAAAATACATTTGTGAATCAACGTGTTGGACTGTTTGACACGGGGTGTAGTCAAGTAGAGAAAACAGCATTTTTATATTATTCGTTGAGAAAAGATGAATTTTACAATGAAATAACTAATGTAGGAGGCGATAGTGCGCAAGCAAATGTGAGTAATGTTGATATTGAGAATATTACATTATTGCTACCCGATAATATTTTACTTGATAAATTCAACCATTGGGGAAAACAGTCATTAGTGTATATCCTTGATAAGGTCAAAGAAAATCATTATCTTGGCAAAATGAAAGAATTATTGTTGGCAAAAATGGCAAAAAAATAAAATAATTAAAAAGATATGGCAAATTTAACATACGAAGATAAAGCATATTTGGAAAAATACCTTCAAATGGAATCTGGGTGGGTGCTGGACTTTGGAAACGATTCTTTGCAAAGATTCGTTTTAGATAGTATTCAGATTGATATTTACACAAAAAAATACGATAAATATGGCGATTCTAAGGCTAAAAGAATAAGGGCTGTTTGGGATGTAGAATCGGATTACAATATTGGAAAGCTCTTAATATCATTTATCGAATATTATAAAGGGAAACGAATTTTAAACCCTGATTTCTTTAAGATTACGAAAGAAATAGAAGAGAAGTGCGAAAAACTATCCGAGCGATTAATGTTGGAAGCCAAACAAAAGGGTATCGTTAATATTTCTACGTCCGAAACTATTGAAAAATTCAATCAAGAATACATTGTGGCTCAATGGAAAAAAGCCATAGCAAGAAAAATAGAAGACCCGGAAGGTGCTATTACAACGGCAAGAACGTTAATTGAAACGACCTGCAAATATATTCTTGACGAAATGAAAGTTGAATATAAAGATGATATTGAACTTCCCAAACTATATAAATTAACAGCAGAAAAATTAAATCTTGCCCCAGACCAACATACAGAACAAATTTTTAAACAAATTTTAGGCGGTTGCCAAACTGTTGTAGAGGGGCTTGGTTCTTTAAGAAACAAGTTAAGTGATTCTCATGGAAAAAAGATAACACAGTCAAAACCTTCTTCACGGCATGCCGAACTTGCTGTCAATTTAGCAGGGACGATGACTACTTTTTTGCTTGACACTTATGAATTTAACAAAAATAAAAAAATCACTAATTTTGCAATATGAAATTTACAGAAGAGCGATTAGAACAGGCATTCATCGAATTGTTGCAAAAAGAAAACTATCCGCATTTCACAAGCGACAGCATTGCACGTGCAGCCGATGAAGTGCTGATTGACGAAGATTTGCTGCATTATTTGCTGTCGCGATACGAAAACGAGCAACTGACCGAAACAGAAGCAAAAACAATCATCTTGCAATTGAAAACCCTGCCCGCTTCCGACCTTTACGAAAGCAACAAAACCATTCAGCGATGGCTGTCCGACGGTTTTATCCTGAAACGCGAAGACCGCAACCGGAAAGATATTCACGTTGAGTTGATTGATTTTAGCACAAATCATAATATCTACAAGTTTGTCAATCAGTTGGAAATCGTCGGCACGGAAAAGCGCATTCCCGATGGCATTCTCTATATCAATGGTTTGCCGGTGGTGGTGTTTGAGTTCAAAAGTGCCATTCGCGAAGAGGCAACTATCCACGATGCCTACGTGCAACTGACTACTCGCTACAAAGAGATATTCCCGAACTGTTCAAATACAATGCTTTCTGTGTAATCAGCGATGGCGTGAACAACAAAGCCGGTTCATTTTTCGCCCCTTACGAATTTTTCTACGCATGGCGCAGAATTGCAGGAATGGCAAGAGATAAGGATGGCATCGACAGTATGTTTACCTTGGTGCGCGGATGGCAAAGGCGGTACCTATTTCGGTGCCACCGGTTGCGGCAAAAGTTT
>BNTR01000131.1 GCA_025996755.1 Bacteroidia bacterium | reverse complement strand
ATGAACATCAGCCAAATGCTTTTTTGGAAGTAGTATCAGAGAACGATTCTACTACAAAAGCCATTTTACTTAATGACGACTTGTTTGTCGTCCGAAACGATAGTTCTATTTGTTACAGTATCATGTCGATTCTTAAAGGAGAATTGCGCGAAGATTGCGATACTTGCACATCGTGTAATGGCTTAACAAGCGATAGCATATTATCTTATTTTAAAAACAATAACTATCCTTGCTATCTGGAATTTTCACCCGGCGATACAAACAAAACAGTAAATTTGAATGACTATTATGATTGGAACAAGAATAATAGCAACTAAATGGGAAAGTGAGGCAAGGTTTTTACTTTGCCTCGCTTTTGTTTTTATTGTTTTGTCGCTTAGCAGTTGCGAAAGGGACGAAATAGAAGAATCATTGCCAATTCGCACCGTTATCGTTTATATGGTAGCCGATAATAATCTTGACAATTTTGCATTGAAGGATATAAATGAAATGGAACAAGGGTGGCAAGATGATTTGAATGGCAACTTAATTGTATATGTGGACAGAGCCGAAGGTGCAAGTCCATCGCATCCGGTTGTTTACAAAATAGGCAGCGACACAACAAGCAATGTTGTTAGTCCCATAGTGAAAGTTTATCCCGAGCAAAATTCAACGGATAAGGATGTTATGTTTCGTGTGTTGTCCGACATTATAGTCGATTATCCTGCGCAATCATACGGTTTAGTGTTGTGGTCGCATGGTTCGGCGTGGTTTCCATCCGGAACAAACATAAATAATATCGGGCTTCGTTCATTTGGCAGAGATGGTGTTGATGAAATGAATATCTTTGATTTGAAAAACGCCATGCCTCGTCATTTTGATTTTATTGCCTTTGATGCTTGTTATATGGGAGCAATAGAAGTTATTTATGAACTTCGCAATCAGACTGACTATATTATAGCTTCTGCAACAGAAATACTATCAGCAGGTTATCCATATCAGCAAATTGTGAAGCAACTATTTAGTCACTCAATAGACTATTCCAAAGTGGCTAATACTTTTCTTCAATCGTATGCAGAACTTGAGGGGGCTATGCGATCGGCATCAATAGCTGTGGTGAAAACTTTGGAATTAAATAATTTGGCTACTAAATTCAGTCAAATAATGGTTGATACAACTCATATCCAACTGGTAAGCAATAGTTTGGTGCAACAATTTTCAACGAATGAAAATGGCATTTTATTCGATATTGATGATTTTGTAACACAAGCATCGTCCAACACCACACATTATGACGAATTTAATGCAAGTCTTTCTCACTCAGTCGTTTATAAATCTTCTACAGATTTCTTTTTGGATAATCTGCAACTCAACAAATTTTCGGGCATAAGTATTTTTATTCCTGACACATCTAACATTTTATATCATGATTTTTACAAAAATTTCGCTTGGTACCAAGATACTCGGTACTGCAATTATTTTAACAAGTTTGGTTTTGGAAATTAGCTGCACAGACTATTACAGCAATTATTTAATAAGCGTTAAAAACACTTATTTTGAACCATTGTATCACGTAAAAATAGGAGATGTGACTCTCACGGATACGTTGCTGATAGATGCCGGTACAGAAAAAATCACGGTTGAGCAGGGTCGCTACCTGTTTTCTGCAGTAACAGCTTCAGGGATGTCGTTGCAAGCTGATTTATATATAAAAGGATATAAACAAAACATAAACTTAGTCGTAAACGAACAAGGCAAGCTATTGAAAGAATAATAGGAAAGAGCTTGTTCGTCATCGGATAGGCTGTTGCAGATACTCCTGTTCAGCGTAGGCTTTGTCTGCGTTGGAGATAGGAACAAGGCTCTTGGCTTGCATGATGCAGGGATGTAGCGCGCCACGTTTCTACTTTGCCCGTTAGGGCATTCATATCAATAGAAAAAAAGTCGTTATGGAACATTTAATCATTTTTTTTGCAATTTGCAAAAAAATCTTCAAAATTATTTGGTGAATTAAAAAATAATTTCTTACCTTTGTTGCCGAAAAATGAAAAGAAACAATAAAAAATGAAAGATTAGAATTATAAAATATTGATAAACAGAGCTTTTACGCTCTTATTCTCGCATTTTTGAAATCTGGTAAATTTCCCTTGAGAATAAGTTTGCGAAGATTCACACCGTTTGGTGTGAATTGTTCGGACTTATTTAAGGGAAACGGTTTACCAGAGCCAAAAAATGCAAATAAGCAATCAACGGGCAGTTCACGCTTTTAGTTTGCCGGAGTAAGAGTTTAGAGCATAAACTTTTAGAACAATGGTAAAGTTAACTTCAACAAAAATGGCAGTGCTATATGGCAGTCGCACTCAATGCCCCAATACGGACATTGTAAAAGCCCACCGATAAAAAACCTTATTGGTGGGCTGCAGCTCGAAAAAAAGTAACTCCCCGTTGTGGGTTACGCAGGTAAAGTCGGCAAAAGTCCTCGCCGGTGGATGGAACAGAGAGGCATAATAATAAGATAAAAAAAATAAAATGATTTGAAAATGTAAAGATAAGCAATGAAAAAAATTTATCTATGGGTCGCAGCCGCCCTACTCTCTATGGCTGCACCGTGCGCACAGGCGCAAAATGAGTGTTCATCTGCCGTGCCGATAGCGGTAGGCGATGACGTAGCCCTGACCGAGACCGCGAGCGACTACCACTGGTATGCAGCGGACTTGGAAGCAGGCAAAAACTATGTGGTAAATTGGACAAACGGGGTGGGTATTCTTTTTGTACTCCCAAATTGTCCGGATAATCTTTCGGGTGATAATCACTACGGCGGCATAAATAATGGTGATGCTTCTTTTACGGTAGTTTCTACCCAAACATACTACATAGATGCTGTAGGCAGTGACGGTGCCCTCTTTGCTATTACCGAACTTCCGGATGGCGATAGCCGTATTTGCGCCAACGCACAAACCATAGCGTTGAACGATGTGGTAACGCTTACAACCACAGATAACACTCCTTATTGGTACGCGATTACCCTCGATGCCGACAAGGTGTATGTTATTGATTGGGAAGCGGGCAGCGATGGTAATTTTGAACTCTACCGCACCTGCGGCGGCAGCCAAATCATAGACGGCAATGACTTCACCTATTCACCCTCTGCCGCAGGCACATATTATGTCAAGGCACAGGGTTGGAGCGGTGGCAAATTTACCGTAAAGAAAACTACCCTTGGTGCCGCCGACAACCGCATCTGTGCCAATGCCCAAGCCGTAACAGGCACAGACATAACGCCTGCTACTGCAGATGGTGTTCATTACTGGTATAAAGTTGAGTTGGAGGCAGACAAAATGTATGAACTGTCGAGGGAAAGCGACTCCGATATGGCAACGTTATACGCATCTTGCGGTAGCAGCGAGGAGCTGGCATTCTTCGACAATTGGACATACACGCCCACAGATGCAGGCACATATTATATTGAAGCATACAGTTACAGTGTGGGCAATAAATTCAAAATTGCGGAAGTTACCGACAATCGCGTTTGCGCTCACGCTGAAAATCTTGCCCCGAATACAGAAAGTCCCGCCTTGCCGCAGTACGAGCATCGTTGGTACAAGGTAGAGCTGGCTGCAGGCAAAGTGTATGCTATTGACTGGCAAAATAACGGCGAGGGCTCTGTTGAAGTATATAGCACCTGCGGAGGAAGTCGTTTTTACAGCAACGGTGGTGTTTACGAAATAACTACCGCAAGCACCTACTACATCAGTGCATACTCCTACAATGCGGGCGGCAAGTTTAAGGTCAGCGAGATTACAGGTAACCGCATTTGTGCCAATGCTACTCCTCTGGCAGTGGGTGCAGAAAGCCCCACCTTGCCCCAACGGTATACTGATTATTGGTACAAGGTAAATCTGGCTGCCGGCAAGGCTTATGCTATTGAGTGGCAAAACAGCGGCAGCGGCTCTTTTGGCGTATATGATGCCTGCGGAGGAAACCTTATTTCCGGCAACGGCAGTGCCTACGAAATAACTACCGCCGGCACCTACTACATCAGTGCATATACCCACGGTGCGGACAGCAAGTTTAAGGTTAGCGAAGTTACAGATAACCGCAGTTGTGCCCATGCTACTCCTCTGGCAGTGGGTGCAGAAAGCCCTGCCCTGCCAAAAACACGTATAGATTATTGGTACAAGGTAAATCTGGCTGCCGGCAAGACTTATGCTATTGAGTGGCAAAACAGCGGCAACGGCTCTTTTGAAGTATATGACGCCTGCGGAGGAAACTCTATTTTCAGCATCGGCAGCACCTACGGAATAACTACCGCCGGCACCTACTACATCAGTGCGACCGCCAGCAGTGCGGACGGCAAGTTTAAGGTTAGCGAAGTTACAGGTAACCGCATTTGTGCCAATGCTACTCCTCTGACATTGGATGCAGAAAGCCCTGCCCTGCCCCAACAATATACTTATTATTGGTACGAGGTAGAACTGGCTGCCGGCAAATCTTATGCTATTGAGTGGCAAAACAGCGGCAACGGCTATTTTACAGTATATGATGCCTGCGGAGGAAGTCGTGTTAACAGCACCGGCAGTGCCTACGCCATAACTACCGCCGGCACCTACTACATCAGTGCATATTCCTACGATGCGGACAGCAAGTTTAAGGTTAGCGAAGTTACAGATAACCGCACTTGTGCCAATGCTACGGCAATGGGTGCAGAAAGCCCCACCTTGCCCCAACGGAATAATTATTATTGGTACAAGGTAGAGCTGACCGCAGGCAAATCATACGTGATGGAGAAAACAAACGGTGAAGGAATGGGTGCTCTTTATGATGCTTGCGGCGGTAGCACCGTTGCGTATATAGGCGACGATAGTCCCTAC
This sequence comes from Bacteroidia bacterium, assembly GCA_025996755.1. Taxonomy (GTDB): domain Bacteria; phylum Bacteroidota; class Bacteroidia; order Bacteroidales; family Azobacteroidaceae; genus Azobacteroides. Next base: position 2,648 of record BNTR01000131.1, on the reverse strand, counting down.
ACTGTTACCGAGAGCGGCACGTTCTACCTCCGGTTGTTCGGCTACGATGATGCTTACAAAGTCAAAGTCAGCGAAGTTACTACTCCCGAAGTTACTACTCCTGAAGTTACTACTCCTGAAGTTACTACTCCTGAAGTTACTACCCCCGAAGTTACTCCTCCTGAAGTTACTACCCCCGAAGTTACTCCTCCCACAGTGCAGTCGGTACAAATTCTTGCCGTCGACGGTATGAGTGTACAAAAGGGCGGCACGCAGAAGTTTGTGGCGCAGGTAACTGCAACAGGCGGTGCGGCGCAGACCGTAACGTGGAGCGTGAACAGCACGGTAAGCAGCATTGCCGCCGATGGTACGCTCTCCATAGGCGCAGCCGAAACGGCAACTACCCTTGTAGTTACAGCCACTTCCACAGCCGACAACAGCAAGCAAGCATCTGTCACGGTAACTGTAACCACAGACGAATTGGTTGCAGCGGTGCTGGGAGTAGTCGTTACTCCTAATACTGCGAGCGTGGCAAAAGGCAGTACGCAGCAGTTTAAGGCAGTGGTATTAGTGCAGGGCGGTGCCGCGCAGACCGTAACGTGGAGTGTTAGCGGCGGCATTGCAGGCACGAGCATCAGCGACGGCGGTCTGCTTACCGTAGCGGTAGCCGAAACGGCATCTAAACTCACCGTAACAGTCACCTCTACCGTCGATGCAAGCAAAAAAAGCACAGCATTGGTAACGGTAACGGCGGCAGGCAGCACCACCGGTACTGAAACCGTAACGGCGGACGATACACCTCTGCGACCCTATCCCAACCCTGTTACAAATGGTCAATTGACAATAGACAACGACCAATTAAAGGCAAGCGACAGGATAGCGATTTACAATATGAATGGTGATTTGATGGGCGTATACAAAGTGTCGAGTGGTGTAAGCACTACCCTCAACATTGGTCATCTGCCCACAGGCATCTATATTGTGAAAGCAGGAAAAAGGACGGCAAAGGTGGTGAAGCAATAAGCCACCCATGCCACCCGCACAGCAAAAGCCCTCACCTTTTTGATGGGGGCTTTTCTTTGCCAAAAATAGAGCAGGTTTGCTACGAAAATGGTGGAATAAGATGAAAGTTTATCACGCCCAACATGGAAGTAGTCTGAACCACGATTTTAGTAAGATTTTTAGGATTAACAGGATGGAGGATTGGCAGGATTTTTTTTTGTAATCCTGCTAATCCTCAAAATCTTATTAAAATCATGGTTCAGACATTGGAATAAATCACTGCCCCGTTATTTTGTCCCCCAATAGATGCAAAGCATCCCCAGCAGCACCAGCAGTAGGTCAAACGCTTTGTTTTTGAGGTTTTTTTCGTGGAAAAACAAGGCTCCGGCGATAAATGTAATCAGCACATTGCTGCGGCGAATCATTGAGACGATGGAAATCATCGAATCGGGGAACGTTAGGGCGTAAAAATAGAGCCAGTCGCCGATTGCCAGAAAGATGGAGATGTAAATGATGCTGTTGCGCCACACAAAGGGGGTGCTCCGCTTGCGCTGCGGATACCACAGGAGGCGCAACACGAATGCCATCAGCAGCAGTTGATAGATGTTGAACCAGACCTGCACCGTCATCACGTCCATCGTGCGCATCAGATATTTGTCGTACAAGCCGCTGATTGCGCCAAAAGTGATGGACAGGATGGCATACGTTATCCATCTGTTGTGCGCGAAGCGAATGCCCTCTTTGGTGCCCGATGTGGAGAGCAAAAACAGCGACAGCAAGCCCAGCGATACGCCAATCCACTGATATAGATTCAGCCGCTCGCCGAAAATCAGCATCGCACCGATGAGCACGACAACCGGTTGTGTGGCTTTGATGGGTCCGTTCAGCGTCAGAGGCAGGTGTTTGGTGGCAAAATAGCCGCAAATCCACGAACTCAGCACGATGACGGCTTTGATAAGTGCCTTTAAGTGAGCGTCTAACGTGATGGGAGGGACGTAAAACAGCGTGCCGTTCAGCCAATCCGTGGTGTAGGAAATGGCGATGAACGGCACGAATATTAAACTCGAAACCAATGCGTTAAGGAACAAAACGGGCAAAACGGCATTGCTGTCTAAAGCCCGTTTTTTACTGATTTCGTAAAAACCCAAAAACAGAGCCGATATAAAGGCGAGGATTATCCACATAATTTGGCTGCCTCGGCACCGATTATTTCATATTATGAAACACATTTTGCACATCTTCGTCCTCTTCAAATTTATCCAAAAGTTTCTCGATGGTTTCCCGCTGCTCGTCTGTAACTTCCTTATAGTCAGTGGGGATGCGTTCAAATTCGGCACTGTTGATTTCGTAGCCGTTTTCTTCCAGATATTTTTGGATGGCAGAGTAGGATTGAAATTCGCCGTAGATGAGAATCACGTTTTCTTCCTCGTCGCGTTCCACTTCGTCTACGCCCAAGTCGATGAGTTCCAGTTCCAAATCTTCCAAGTTGGTGCCGTCTTTGGGGGTGATTTTGAAGACGCATTTGCGGTCGAACAGGAATTGCAGGCTGCCCGTAACGCCCAGAGAGCCGCCAAATTTGGTGAAAATACTGCGCACATTGGCGGCGGTGCGGTTGGTGTTGTCCGTCGCCGTTTCCACCACAATCGCGATGCCAAACGGTCCGTAGC
>BNTR01000130.1 GCA_025996755.1 Bacteroidia bacterium | reverse complement strand
GTATATAGTTAGACCGTGTAAAGAGTCCCATTTCCGTTCCGAGAATTATTGAGTTTAGCCCGGCTTCATAAAACACGTCATACGCATCGTCCTCGACGTTGAGTTCGCTGAAATCCCAAAGCACATTCGCGCCGGCGCGTCCGGGGTCTTTGTAACTTACCTGCTGCTTGATGATGACATCACCTGCCCGAAACATATTCAGGTTGGATTTCAATGTGTGCTGTGCTGCGAGCATTCCCGGAATGCTCAATAAGCAAAATATTACTGCTTTTTTCATCTCTTATTGATTTTTATAATGATAATCATAATTTTCTATCTTTTTACCGTTGTGATCCATGATATTTTGTAAACGACCCAATGCATCATAATTGTAATAAGTTATAACCCCACGCGGATTGGTTACTGTTTCTATGCCGACCAAAGGTTTGTAGGTGAAAGTAGTCTTTTGTGCATTGGCAGGTAAAGTAGTTTGGGATTGGTCATAAGTAGCATTTTTTATTTCGGCAATCGGGTATTGATAATTATATCCCCATAAATAAGTGATTGGAATGTCATCTTTGCCGGTCATTTGTAGAACATTTCCCTTTTCATCATACAAATCATACGTAATATCTGTCCGTAAATTGCCCACTCCCGAATGAGAGGAACCGGTTTTATCCGGCAAAAATAAATTTTTAGTCCGGGTAGCGTCTTTAATATAATCCGTTTTTATCCGTTCTATCTCTTTACTAGTTGAGCCTTGAATGCGATTGGTAACCTGCTCGATTACTGGTGATAAAATATTTTCTGTAACCATTTGTGTATAAACAGAAGTCGTATAATCGAAAGGGTAGGTATAGTTTATTGTCAGAGTATCCGCCGGTTTGAGGATAACAGACTTGGTTTGAAGTAAATCGTAATGATTGTAACAATAGCGTTCTTCTTGAGTAATATTATCTCTTATTGCCTGTTTATATGTCATTGGATGACTTTGCAGGTATATTTTTCTTGCTATACACCCTCCCTGCATAGATTTAAAAGAAACAATATAATCGGTTGTCGTTGCAGTATATTGTTCAGAACCAGAGGGATCTGTAATAAAATTAGTACCTAAAGATACATCATGATAGTCAATCCGTTCATACTGGACTTCATTTCCATTAGAATTATAACTATACTTCTCGGTCAATAACCCTCTTTTCTCTGCATTACTCGTTACCCGGTTTTGTGAAGAAGATACTAAAGCAAGATTATTGAACGTTGTGTTCGGATACCTTTTTACATTTATTTCTTCTCCATCCGGATTATTGTGATAATTTGAAAACTTATACCGGCAATAGGATCCATCCAAATTTCGTTCAAAAACAGATGAATAGCCGATAGGACATTCATCTATATTGTAATTTTTATTCCAAGTATCTTCAATAACATAAACTTTATGCCCATTAATAGTACCGATGCATGGTCGGGATTGGTATAATATACCACTGCTTAAAATCCCGTTGATTGAATCTGTGTAAAAATATTCCTTTTCTGTTTCTTTTTTGTTGTTATCGCTATAATGAGATACTTTTTTTATTCTGGCTCCACCAAGAATTTGTGTAAAATAACTGAATGTGGTATTAGTAGTTGGTGGGAGTGTAGGATTTACGTCTGTGTCCGATCTTCCGTCCAAGTCCATTATCCCTCCTATGTCTTCGGAAACAGATGTAACGATTTCCTGTTGATTGGAAGCAGGAACCAAGTGTTTTTTTAAGTCAACTATATTCAACTCAACAGCAGACCGGTATTGGTGTGGCTCATAAGTAAAAACGGAATAACCAGCGGTCGGATAATTAACCTGCGATAATAATCCATCCGAATTTGTACTGTTATTATGTATCCAATAGCCATAAATGTCTGTTGCTCGTAGTACACTGGGGGAGGGATAGCTTGTGTGATGTAAATTCATATTTGCTGCCATTTGGTTGAATTACAGAGCTTAAAAAACGCCTTTTGTTTTTGTTTTCATAGGTTAGCTTATATTTGTACAGAGGCGTAGTGTTGTACTTGATAATAATATTATCCAATTGATAGCTTGCACGATTAAAATCAGCATGATCCAAAAAGAACACACCGTTATCGCTTCCGTTGGTTATCAAGGTTGTTTCTATTGATTTTTTGAATTCTATTTTGACATTATCTACTTCTATGGATTCTATAATGGCTTTTTTTGTCGCTTGAGCAGCAGAGATACCTTCGGTTAAGGTTCCCTTGCCCGACTGCCAAATGGGATTCTGTTTTGTGGATGTGGTATTTATACTCCCGATATCTGCTGTTAAATAATTAAAATTCACCATTCTTCCATTCGGTGCTGTTATTTTTGATAAATGCCAGGCAAGGATTACAGGATTGACTGTTCCTACGGTCAGCATAGTTCCTTGTCTAAAAGAGATGGAATATTCTAATTTATCCAAAAGTCCACCAAATTCATAAATATATCCGTCCGGTGCTGTGATTTTCAATGTAGACACTTGAGGTGCAGAATTTTGGTAAATGTTTTGTATGGTTAGTCCGGAAATATCTACTTTATAACCCTTGTCATTCGCAATTGCCGTTCCATCGCTATTGATCATAAAATGTCCGGTATGTCCATTAAAATTGAACATAAATAAATCCGGTTGATAATCGACAAAACATCCATCAACATATTTTAAATAATAAGATTGAAAACTATTATCAGGGAGAACAATACTTGGATCAAAATTCCATACTTTATCTTTAGGATAACTATAATTTGTTCTCTGTAATGTTGCTAAATATCCCATTTCCTGCTCTGAAGAAATGAGTTTTGAATCATCCGGCGTGCCATACACTTCGCGGGTAATGCACCCACCGGCTTTGAGCGTCCAATCCAATCCCACTAAATCGGAACGTTTTTCCGGCTTAAACCCATCGGAAGTATAAATCAAACTAATCGGAATATCAAAATCCCTGTCCTTGATGCGATAAATAGGGACTTCCAGATTCATTTTTCCGGCAAATAGCGAAACGGGTGTCTCACCATACTTGACAAAATCGGCTGTCTGTGGTGTGACATGACCAGAAATACCTTGTGCCTGTGTCTTCATTCCAAAAATGTTTAGGAAGAAGATTGCAATAGATACTAAAAATTTTTTTTTCATAACTTACTAATTTTATAATGATACTCATAATTTTCGAGCATTTTATTGTTCTCGTCTTTTATTGTTTTTAAACGTCCGAAAGTATCGTATTCGTATGTTACTGTTACGCCCCGCGGGTCGGTAATTGTTTCAATACCTACCAACGGCTTGTAAGTGTATGTGGTAACCATCGCATTTGGCAAGGCTTTTTGCAGGCTTCCGTCTTTGAGTTTTGTTTCGTTTGGTTTTTCCATACTCGCCAAAGCATCCATATTTGCCACCGAAAAGACAATCTTGGCGGCTTGCTCAACATCTGAATAGGTTGCATCTTTGATTTCTGCGATTGGATACTGCCCTTTGTATGACCAGAGGTAAACGGTACTGATACCGTCTATCGTGGTTATCTGACGGATATTGCCATTGGTGTCGTACAGGTCGTAAATAATGTCGGTGCGCAGGTTGTTTATTCCTGATGCAGAGGTTTGGACTTTTCCCGGCAGGATAAACCCATTTGTCTTGACCGGGTCTTTAAAATAATCCGTTCTGATACGTCCTATTTCATTGTTGTTATGAGTAGATACTTGCTCTATCACAGGGGCTATCATATTTTGCGTCACCATATCGGCATAAATATTACTGCCGGATACAAAATCATGGGGATATGTATAGTTTTTAATCAAACTGCCTGAAAGACTGTTGGTTTGGGTGGTCTTTACCAACTGGTTTTTGGTGTTGTATTCGTAATTTTCTATAAAAGTAAGGCTGCCTTCCAATACATTTCCCTGCCATATATATTGGATGCTTTTGTGTGATAAGGGAAACTGGGGAGTGGCCTCTATATAATATTCCATACTTGAAAAAAGAAAGTTCGTGAAATTATAAGCCGCAGGTATAGTACCTATCGGAGTTCCTGCCGCTTCTTCGCCATAAAAGATAAATTGTTTGGCTTTCAGTCCTTCATAGATTTTAGTTTTTGTTGTATATTCAAATAAATCATGCTTCTGCTTGTTACCGCTTCCATCATAGTATAACTTTTCCTTTATAACCGGATGACTAACAGGATAATATCTGCGTATTTCGAGGTCGCCTGTATTGGAAAAACCAGCACTGTTGTTACAAAAGGAGGGAGTGGTTTGATATCCCATGTGGTAATAGGATATCGGCATATCATATATAGAAACCGTTTTACCGTTATATTTGTTTTGATTCCCATCATATTCATATTTTGCAACATGGTTATAATAAACCTTTGAGGAGAGAACTTCAGCAGCTGTCGGATTCTGTGAAAAATGCTTGATGATTGCATATATAATATCACCCGGTGCAGTTATTCCCGATGGCAGGTAGGCGGCAGAATAATACTCACGGCTTAGATAGATAGACCTGTTGACGAAAAAACCGAGGAAATCCCAAAGTGTCGAGAAATTCACATTACCTATTCCGTCCTCATTATTCCCATATTTAAAAATAGTGGTAATCTTGGGACTATCCGTTGCAGTAGATGTTATTTTCTTTACACGCCATCCAAGCCCTTGCCCCTGAGAAAACCGGTTTGGTTCATACTCGTATTCGCTGTAACCGCCTGTCGGGTAGGTAACTTTCTTTAAGGAAAAATAGTTTTGAAATAGATTATTTTGGATACGCGGACGCCAGTAAGGTGGTTGGATAGTTGAAAGCAAATACCACTGGTCCGGTGTTCTTTCATATTGTATATTTCCCAATTCACTGTGGAGTATCGGCATCGAACTCGAAAAATTTCCTCCGTCAAAATTATAATATCCCCACTGGTCAGGATAAACACTACTGTCAGTATAACCATTCCATGTATAATAACTGAACTGATACTTCTGCGGCGGTGCGGAAGTATCGCTACCGATTATCTCTATGGCATCCAAAAGCCTGTGTGGGATGATAGTCTGGCTATTTTTGAAAAGAATTGTTTTGATAACCTGATTGCTAAACTTATTGGTTACCGTTATTTTTTCTATTTTATCCTTAAATCCCTCACTTTGGTAACGGTATATTTTTATGATTTCTTTCGCCGTTGTTATTTCATCTACATAATATCCGTTAAAATTTCTTCCGGCACCATTAGGAACTCCGTTATTAAAAGTTATTTCCGCCTCATTGTTCTGTGTATTAAAGAATAAATTATACCAAGCATCCCTGATGGTAAAGCTGTGTTCTATCTCTGAACGAACTATGATTGCTTTATATGAAAAACAAATTGAATCATTTACCGCCGACACAAGTTTGTTCATTACCCAAGCAGTTTCTTCACCCTGATTGCCGACCATCGTCTTTTCTGCCTGTCCGGTTGTTGAGAAAAAATAATTGTTCCCTGACGAATCAGTTATCTTCATATTATAAAACGGCTTATTTCCCTGATTGATATATATTTTATCCTGATTCTGCTCCATGATATCAACGGTTCTGGCATTCCGGTCGGTAATGATAAAATGACCGCTGGTTGTCGGCAGGTTATAGGTGAATTGGTCATACTGCCCATCACATATCCAGTTCTGATTAGGGTGTGCATTTACGGCACCGACTATTTGATGGTATTCCAAATTCATGTGTGCCAAGTAAATATCTCTCTGCCAATCATTATTCTTTACACTATTGAATGTGTCTACATTATAAAAAGGAACTGTTTCATCCGGTTTTCCGTAAACTGTTCGGGATACCCTGTATCCGCCAATATTCAGGCTCCATCCGGCACCGATTTCTCCGTCATATTGCTTATATTTAATACCTGAAGCATCGTATGTAAGTGTAACAGGTATTTTCAGCCCTTTCATTTCAATTTCATATAAGGGTATAACGATTTCTGGAACCCCGCTGTATTCGTTTATTTCGTGATTGACATACTTTTCAAATACGCGGCTTTGCGGTGAAGACGGTATTATCTGCGGGGTATTTATCCTTGACAAGTCCAAGGATTGAGCTTTGACTTGCAAAGCCACTATTATTACAAACAATAAAACCAATTTGTTTCTTATCTTTTTCATCTTTTAAGAAATTTTTTACATAGATTTACTTGAAATTATATTTAACTCCGCACGGCGTAGGCTCTGTGCCTACATTGTGTTAAACGCAAGGCTACAGCCTTGCCACAAGCCATTAGACCTGTATTTTTCGACTTTTTATTTTCATACTCTCTATTCATTTTTATATCTAAATTATTACTAATCATTTCTTTATACAACTTTCTCTGCTCGTATCAAGCCAGAGGCTTGCTTTTTATCTACGCCAAACTGAGCAACCAAAACTTAAACTCACAACTCTTCTATCATTTTTAAAAGCTTCTCATCCATAATATATAATTCTTGATTCAGCAGAATTCTCCAACCATCCATACACAAGGTATCTATCGTATTATTATTATGATAAATCAATAACTTTGCTCTAACATCAGGACTGTAATCAAAATCATATTTGGCAGTATCCCTCTGTAAATTGCCAATAATATCCATGAATAGATTGATAGAGTCTTTATTTTCAACTGTATATATGTCTATGTCTGAATTAAATATATGTTCATAATCAATGCAGTCAACATCAGCGATTGTAAGAATGCCAAAATCCACTTTCTTTATTTCAAGTTTAGTCACAACATCTTTCTTTTGAAATTGAATTTCAAAAGAAGGGGTAAAATTGTTTTTTTCACGATTACCACTGCATGAAAGAGTTCCAAGTATTTTGATTGAAATTATTCCAATCAAAAAGATTCCACGTATTTTCATTTTGTATATTGTTATTTGGAGTGACTATTATTTCATTCTTCCCTTCCGTAGATTTTACCCCCTTGGTTTCATACCGTATTCCACCATGATCTGTGCGAGTAACTTCTCCCTGCTTTATTTCACCTAATTTTCTTGCTGTGATTTGCTCCGAACCTGTAATTATTCTTTTTTCTTCAAGATTTCTATAACCACTTCCATCTGGTTTTATCTCTTTCATGAACTGCTCTGGATTTGTGTCAAATTGTAAGGCATGATCTATTTCATGATTAAGAACTGAAGTAGGAGACATAACAATTCCTTCATTTGTCAACAATCCTAAGTTAGAATCCCAATTGATGGTATTTGTCATAAATGAAAAGTTAGATGTACCATTCCCTTTTGCAATATAATAAGTGCCATCGGAAGCGTGTAGTTTTGCCAACATTCCTGCAGCACCCTTTTCATTAAGATATTGTACCGCTGTTGCAAACTGATTCTTAAATTCTTGAGAAACTCCTGGTGCAAAGTAAACTTTTCTTCCATCCAAATCCACATATCTTACAGGGTTATTCAAACAATACGCATACGGGCTTATCCAATAATACTTTTCACACAAAGGGTCCATTGTGATAAATCGGTCTTCTATCGAAGCGTAGGG
>BNTR01000129.1 GCA_025996755.1 Bacteroidia bacterium | reverse complement strand
GCAGCAGTTCGTTGATGGCATAGATGCCTTCGAGGTTGGGCGGGTTGTGGAGCGGCGCGAGGTCGATACATTCCACCATTTGCGCAATCACTTCGGGGGTGATGGCGACGCTGGCATTGAATTTTTCGCCGCCGTGCACCACGCGATGACCCACCGCATCAATTTCGTTCAGCGACTTGATGCAGCCGTACTTGGCTCCTGTGATGGTTTCCATAATAAAATGGATGCCCGTTTTGTGTTCGGGGATGTCTTTTTCCAACACCACTTTTTCGCCGTTGGGCAAGGTGAGTTTGAGGAACGAGCCGGGCAAGCCGATTTTTTCGATGCCGCCCTGCGCCAGCGTTTCCTTGGAGGTCATATCCAAAAATTTGTACTTGATGGACGAACTGCCGCAATTTAATACGAATATTTTCATTTGTTTTTCAGATTTAGCAAAGAAATTAGAGCGAGAGAGCCAGCCGGAAGCCGAGATAGAGGCTGTTGGAGGCGGGTGCAAAGAAGCTGCGCGCCGATACGCGGCAGTCTGTCGGCGGGTTTATCCAGCTGTCGCCACGGTCCACGCGGCGCGAGCCTGACGGTGGTCCCGTAGGGTTGGTTTCCGCACCATTGCTATACTCGCCATACCAGTCGGCGCACCATTCCCACACATTGCCGCTCATGTCGTAGATGCCTAACTCGTTGGGTTGCTTGGTGCCAACGGGTTGTGCCTTGTTGCAATTGCCGTTATACCACGCCACCTCGTCGATATTGTTGCTGCCGCTGTATTTGCAGCCGCGACTTTGCGCTCCGCCACGCGCGGCATATTCCCACTCTGCCTCGGTGGGCAGGCGAAATTTCTTCCCCGTTTTCTGGTTCAGTTTTGCCAAAAAACTTTGTATGTTGGTGTAGCTGACATAATACATCGGATAGTTGTCGCCCTTGCCGGCAGCCGCCGTCGGTGCCGTATTGGGCCAACTTCCCATAATGTCGTACCATTGTTTTTGTGTTACTTCATACTTCCCAATTTGGAAATTGCTCAGTGTAACACTGCGCGTAGGACGTTCATCGGCGGAAAAATCGTTGCCCTGTTCGCTTGTGGCACCCATCGTAAAGGTGCCGCCTACCACGGTAACCATTTCAATGCCCTTGCCGACAGGTGATACTGTTTCCGGCTGTTGTTGTTGTGTTACAGGGGGAGTATTCGCCTGTGCCTGCGTGGCAGGTCTGCTGCTATTCACGGGGGTGTTATTCGCCGGTGTTCCGGCAGTCGTGGTCGTTCCGGAATTATTGCTCAAAATGTCGAGAAAATTATTGGCGGATGTCTGCATCTTGATAAAATCATTGCCCAGCGAACTGCTGCAATCCAAAACGAGCACGATGACGGCACTTTTCCGTTCAATAATTGTACCTATACTATTGTCGGGCACAAACTCGGAATTTCTTTGCCACTGATTGGTGGAAGGGATATACGCCCATTGTTTGAGGTAGTTGGTAGGCACGTTGCCTCCGGCGTTGGAAACCAGATTGCCAAAAGAAAAAGTTACAAAAATGCCCGCCGCCGTGCCGGAAACCGTTGTCCCGCTCTTGCTGTTACAGCCGCGATACACGATGTTTGTAAGTGTTCTGGAAGCATAAATGCCTTCCAAATACTGTGTGGATTTTGCCGCATCGGTAACATTATCAAAGGTAAAGCGGACGCGCGTCCCGTTTTCCTGTCCCGGAATGGTGAGGCTCAACAGTCTGGTTTGGCTCACCGTGTTCAAAGAATTTGCGATTTCCACAAATTTTGCTTTCACTTCCTCCATATTGGTCACCTCGTAGGCATTGCCGGGGCTTGCAAGGTGGTCGAGGTTGACTTTAAACTGCTTGAAATCGGTAACGTCATTCCCCCTAATCCCGATGGAATAGGCAGAGATATTCAGCCCGCCGACCCGCTCATTTTTGATGCGATTATTGATAGCCGTGAGGTAGGCGGCATTCGTTTGGTAACTCTCGTTCAACATGAGGGAGCCTTGGTCAAGACCATCGGTGAACGTAACCACCGCCACGGTTACCAAATCATTGGGCAAAGCCGCACTCGTCAAACTCGCCAACTTGTTGAGGGCATTATCGACCGAATAATACAGCACCGTGCCATTTTTGGGCGTCATGCCATTCACAAACGACTGAAAAGTGCTCTTTGTCGCATTATTTAACGGACTAATGTCCATCGGGTTTATGGTCTGATTAAACCCTATAAGACCCAAATACAAGCCGGTTTCCTTTTGGGCTTGCACGCCTGTTATTGTGCTGAACAGCAATACAATAAGCGTAATCAAAGTTGTATTTATCCGTTTCATAATTGCTCTGTTTTTTTAATTTTTCATTGCTTGATTGGCGCAAATGGCGACCAACTTGTAAATGTCTTCTACCGAACAGCCGCGCGACAGGTCGTTGACGGGGGCTGCCATACCCTGCAAGATGGGACCCACGGCTTCGGCTCCGGCGAGGCGTTGCACGAGTTTGTAGCCGATGTTGCCACATTCCAAGTTGGGGAATACCAGCACGTTGGCGCGTCCTGCCACCCTGCTTCCGGGGGCTTTGCTGATGCCCACTTCCGGCACGAGGGCGGCGTCGAGTTGCATTTCGCCGTCAATCAGGATGTCGGGAGCCATCGCCTGAGCGAGGCGGGTGGCTTCTTCCACCTTATCGACTAATTCGTGTTTCGCGCTGCCTTTGGTCGAGAAACTTAACATGGCTACGCGCGGTTCAATGCCGGCGAGACGCTGTGCCGTGCGTGCGGTGGCAACAGCTATTTCAGCCAATTCCTGCGCGGTGGGGTTGGGCATCACGGCGCAATCGGCGAAAAACAGCAACCCGTCTTCGCCAAATGATTTGTCTTTGAGGAGCATCAAAAAAGTGCCGCTCACGATGCTGATACCCGGTTGGGTCTTAACCACTTGCAAGGCGGAGCGTAGCACATTGCCCGTTGTGTTGCGTGCACCGGCAATTTCGCCGTCGGCATCGCCGCTTTTAATCATCAGGCAGCCGCAATAGAGCGGGTCTGTCGCCAATGTGCGTGCCTCCTCGATGGTCATACCCTTGCTTTTGCGCAATTCGGCGAGCAATTCGGCATATTTTTCTTTTTTCGGATGATTCGTGGGGTCAATCAGTTGTGCCCCGTCGATGTGTCGAAGCCCAAACTGCTTAGCCAAAGCCTTAATTTCCACCGGATTGCCCAGCAAAATAATGTGTGCCACCCCGTCGGCAATCAACAGGTCGGCAGCGTGAAGCGTACGCGGCTCGGTGCCCTCAGGCAGCACAATACGCTGTTTATTCGCCTTCGCTTTCGCGATAATATCCTGAATCAAATTCATAACCTTCTCGTTTTACGCTGCAAATTTACACATTTTTTTTTAATTACGAATGCTTTTGTGCGAAAAAAATGTGCGATATACAAAAGACCATACTAAAAACGGTCATCCCATCTTTTGAACGCGAATGTTGCAGTTTCCCGCCGTGCAAACGCATAATATATCGTGAAACGCTAAGCCCGATGCCCGACCCCGATGCTTTGGTCGTAAAAAACGGAATGAAGATATGCGGCAACACTTCCGGCGGAATGGGCTGACCGGAATTGGCAATGTTGAGGCTGATTCTATCCGGTGCTTGGTTGTTGATGGAAAGGATAATTTTCCCGTGATTGTCGGATTCTACGGCTTCAATGGCATTTTTCAGTAAATTAATCAATACTTGGGCAATTAGATTTTCATCGGCATTAATGGAAATCGTTTCGGGCAACTGGTTGCTCAATTCGATGCCTTTTTCTCGAAGTAGTGGCTCGTGAAGTTTGATTACTTTGTCAACCAAGTCGTTCAGGTTGAAATCGCGCTTTTCCGGTTTGGGTATTGCCGTGAATTTGCGATACGAATCGACAAACGACAACAAGCCGGATGCTGTGGTGTTGATGGTTTCAAATGTTTCTAATGTGTTCTGTTTCAAGGCTTGCACGTCATCTTCCGTTTGATATAAAAATTGCATCGTTTCGCTCAGCGAAGTGATTGGCGCAATGGAATTCATAATCTCGTGAGTCATCACGCGGATGAGGCGAATCCACGATTCCATCTCTTTCATTTCCAATTCGTTACCGATATTATTGAGTGTGAGAATGCGCATCATTCCCCGTTTGAGTTGGATTTGGGAAACCTGCAAACTGATAGACAATTCTTCCCTTTCGGTCGGCAAAGCAATCTGAATGCTGTCGCCGGCTTTCAACCCGTGAAACAATTCGGGATAGGTTTCGTTCACGGCTTGCAACTGATTGATATGCGAAAAAACCGGCAATCCAAACATATCCAAAGCCGATTGATTGACTTTTTGGACGATGCCCCGGTCGTCGACAATAATAATTCCGGTGGAAACACATTCAAGAATTAAACTCAGAAAATGCTCATTTTCAATCACTTCCTTGCGAGCATTCGCCAAAATTTCCTTGATGCGATTCATCATCATGTTCATCTCTTTTTCGCGAGTGGACAGTTTGGTTTCCGCAAAATGAAAAGAATAATCGCCATTATCCAACGCATTGAGCAAAAACAGGATATTTCGATTGTAACGTTGGTAACATTTGCTCAAGGCAGAGAGGCAAATCAAAATCAGGATTATGCCCATCACAACATAGATATATTGTTCGGCAAAAAAGGCAAAAGTCGTCCCCGACACCGCCACAACCAGCAATACCGTATAAATATAGAGTTTGTATTGTATGGATTTAAACATTGTATTTTTTCATTTTGCTGTATAATGTGGGTCGCGTGATGCCCAATTCCGCGGCTACGGCAGACATATTGTCTTTGTTGCGTTTCAAGGAATTTTGAATGAGGATTTTTTCCGCATCCTCCAAAGTCAGATTATCGAACCCAAGGTCGGCAGAATTTGATTTTTGCAGGTAAAAATCAGCCGGCTGCAAAACAGTGTTTTCCGACAGAATAACCGCCTTTTCTAAGGTGTGTTGCAATTCGCGGACGTTGCCCGACCAGCGACAGGCTTGCAGTTTTGCGCCGGCTTCGGCAGAAAGTTGCAAATTTTCTTTCTTGTATTTTCGCGCGTATTTTTTCAAAAAGAACTCGGCTAACAGCGGAATATCTTCCACTCGCTGCCGCAACGGTGGAACTTCTATCTGAATGGTGTTGATGCGATAGAGCAAATCTTCCCGAAATTCGCCTTTTTGCACCGATTCCTGCAACCGGCGGTTGGTGGCACTAATCAAGCGAATATCCACCGGAATGGTTTTGTTGTCGCCCACGCGAATAATTTGTCGCGACTGCAAGGCATTCAGCAGTTTAGCCTGCAAAGGATAAGACAAATTGCCGATTTCATCGAGAAACAGCGTGCCGCGATTGGCAGCCTCAAATTTACCAATCCGGTCGGTTTTGGCATCCGTGAAAGAGCCTTTGACGTGTCCGAACAGTTCGCTTTCAAACAGTGATTCCGTGACAGCACCCATATCAACCGTTATCAGCACCTCTTTGTTGCGCGAAGAAAGCCGCTGAATTTCGCGGGCAATCACCTCCTTTCCTGTACCGTTTTCGCCGGTAATCAGGATGTTAGCATCTGTTTTGGCAACCTTTTCTATCAAACGATGCAATTCCTGCATAGATTCGGAAACGCCCCAGCAAATTTCCTGTTCCTTATTCAATTCTAAATTGATAACGCCCTGTTTCTCACGCAGTTGCTTCACTTCTTTGCGCGATTCCCGCAAGGAATAAGCCGCTTGCAGGGTAGCAATCAGTTTGGCATTGTCCCAAGGCTTGACCACAAAATCACTTGCGCCTTGCTTTAAAGCCTTGACTGCCAAATCAATATCGGCATAAGCCGTGAACAACACAACCGGCAAGTCGGCATCCAATTTCTTAATTTCCGAAAGCCAATACAAACCTTCATTTCCCGTATTAATCCCGGATGAAAAATTCATATCCAAGAGGACAATGTCGGGCGAAACTTCCCTCACAAGCGTGTGGAGTTGGTTGGGCGAAGTCAAGAGCGTCACGCGCTCGAAATAATTTTCGAGCAGGATGCGCAGTGCTGTCAATACATTTTTGTTGTCGTCAACAATTAGGATGCTGCCTTTTTTCATCGTTTATGTTTATAAATAAGACGTGCAAAGATAGTCAATATTTCTTTACCGCAAATTAATTTATTTTTCGCTAAATCTATAGAAAAAACACCACATTTAGCAGATAATTTTAAAATAGTTTGCTAAATCAATATTTTTTTGTACCTTTGCAGCGAAAAATAATTTGCATTATGAAAGATATAATTGGCAGAAAATCAGAGATAAATCGGCTTACGGAATATGTAAATTCCGACAAAGCCGAGTTGCTTGCGGTCTATGGCAGGCGCAGAGTTGGAAAAACCTTTTTGATAAGGCAGTTTTTTGGTGAAAAATTTACTTTCTATTTTTCGGGTGCCGAAAATGCAAGCAAAAAGCAGCAACTTTTTAATTTTACTACTGCGCTAAACAAATACAGCACAGCCAATTATCCACTTGCAGAGGATTGGCAAACGGCTTTTGTGCAGTTGGAAAAATATTTGCGACGTGTCAAAACCAAAGGCAGAAAAGTGATTTTTATAGACGAATTACCGTGGTTAGACAATGCCAAATCGGGCTTTTTGTCGGCATTTGAGTATTTTTGGAACACATTTGCTTCCGCGCAAAAAGATATTTTTTTTGTGGTTTGCGGCTCTGCTACTTCGTGGATTACCAACAAAATCATTAAAAATCGCGGCGGGTTGCACAATCGCGTAACCCGTCAAATTCGTTTAGAGCCATTTACATTGAGCGAAACAGAGCAGTTTTTGAAATCAAAAAAAATCGTGATGTCGCGTTTTCAAATTCTCGAATGTTATATGATTTTTGGAGGCGTACCTTATTATTTGGAACAGTTGGAAAAATCGTTGGGATTATCACAAAATATTGACAATCTGTTTTTTAAGAAAAATGGCGTATTGCGTGCTGAATACGAGAAACTCTATTCTTCGCTCTTCAAGTCGCCACAAAAATATATGCAAATCATTGAGGCGTTGGCACAAAAACGCAAAGGTTTAACCCGCGATGAAATCTCAAAATTTTCGCACATTTCAAACGGCGGCGGCTTAACAGGCATTTTGGATGAGTTGGAGCAGTGCGGATTTATTTCAATTAACAACAATTTCGCCACTAAAAAGAAATCTCAACTGTACCAACTGACGGATTTTTATTCACTGTTTTATCTCAATTTTGTGAAAGATAAAAAAGGGACAAATAGCGATTATTGGAGCAGTTTAACGGGCAGTAGTGCGTATAAAGCGTGGTCGGGCTATTCGTTTGAGTTGCTGTGCCAAACACACATTGAGCAGATTAAGAAAGCGTTAAGTATAGGCGGTGTAGTTTCGTACACTTCGGGCTGGCGAAGTAGAGACGCGGCATGCCACGTCTCTGCGAAAAGCGGCGCACAAATTGATTTGCTTATCGACAGAAACGACAATATTATCATATAGTGCCTGCTGCATTGCTGCCGCCGCCTA
>BNTR01000128.1 GCA_025996755.1 Bacteroidia bacterium | reverse complement strand
AGCCTTCACGGTGATGTCGCTCTCATTGCTTTCGGGCACGCCCAACTGCCCCAGAATGCCGTAGCGTCGATGCCCCGCCTTATTGGCAAAATTGCCGGAAACGATGTAGCGCGAAATGTTTTTGGAAGTCGTCTGTTCCACCGCAGTGGTGGGCACGACCTGCACGGCAGGCAAAAGCCCCGGACCGATACCGCCAAATTTTTCCTGCAATCGCTGGCGGAGATAGCCCGTGATGCGGTCGCCTTCAATCTGCGAATCGCCATAATGCAGCACGCGCACCACTTTTTGCGCCTCTTGGCAATCGTCGAATGCCTCAAACAGTTCATCAAAATAGTCCCAATTATTGTTCGGAAGGTGCATCCGCGACGGGTGATTGTTGAAAAAGTCAAGAAAAAACGCCAACGAATCATTGTAAGCCGCCTCCGCAACCGAATCGCGCCGCATAGACAACCCCCGCTCCATCGCATCAATCTGCTCCGAAGCCACCGTAGAAGTAGCCGAGCCGGTAGCCGTAAAAACATCCTCCAACGTGGGAAAATACAACTGCAACTCACCCAAAGCAACACCCTGCTTGGGAAAAACCGCACTGATAATGCCTAACGACACCATTACTGCTGCGAAAAAGAGCAATGTTTTTGAGGGTTTCATAACTTTATTAAAATTGCCTGCAAAAGTACGTCATATTTTTCAATCCGCCAAACATTTTTGAATGTTTTTCTGAAAAATTTGGCAAGTTCAATTAGTAACTGCGAAAAATTGATAATATGAGCAACCTCACTCTTGCATATTCCCCAAAAATAAACTACCTTTGCAGTGCGATTTGCAAATAATGTAAATTTATGAAAAAGATATTCAGAGGATTGCGGGGCAAGCAACGTCTTTTTGAGCGATGCCGAAACATCGTCTTGACGGTGGCGGTGCTTTGTTTGCCGACTATCGGCGGCGGGGGACTGCGGGCTGCCCCCTTGCCGCAGGTGGACAAGATGAAGATGACGCTTTGGGTGGATTCGGTTTTTAGCCGGATGACGGTGGATGAGAAAATCGGGCAACTGTTTATTTATACTGTTGAGCCTGCTCAGGCTGCGCGGGCGGCTGTTTTGAGCCATATCAGGGAGTTGCATCTCGGCGGGTTGCTGTTTTCCAAAGGCAATGTCAGAGAGCAGGTGGAGAGCGTCAATCAGTATCAGAAGGCGAGCCGTGTGCCGCTGTTCATCAGTTCCGATGCGGAGTGGGGGCTGTCGATGCGGTTAGCAAACACGCCGCAGTTTCCGCGAAATATGATGCTGGGTGCCGTTCAGGATGTCGATTTGATTCGTTCTTATGGCGAAGAGATGGGGCGGGAATGTCGCGAGATGGGCATTCAGATGAATTTTGCTCCCGATTTGGACGTGAATAACAACCCCGCCAATCCTGTTATTGGCACCCGCTCGTTTGGCGAAAACCCGCAGGAGGTGGCTACACGCGGGTTGGCGTATGCCAAAGGGTTGGAAAATCAGGGCGTGATTGCCGTTGCCAAGCATTTCCCCGGTCACGGCGACACAAACACCGATTCGCACGCCGCTTTGCCCGTCATCCGCCACGAGCGTAAACGGCTGGATGAGGTGGAGTTATACCCTTTCAGGCAGTATATCAACGCCGGTTTTTCCGGCATCATGGTTGGGCATCTGGCAGTGCCTGCGCTGGACACAACGCCGAATTTGCCGGCATCGCTGTCGCCAACAATCATTGGCGGGCTGTTGCAGGGCGAATTGGAATTTGACGGGCTTGTTCTCACCGATGCGCTGGAAATGAAGGGCGCGGGACGCTCCGGAAGTGTATGCGTGGAGGCGTTGGCTGCCGGAAACGATATGCTTTTGGGACGAGTGAAATTGGAGGAGGAAATAGCAGCCATCAAAAAAGCATTAGACGACGGCAGGCTCGAACTGAAAGACCTCGATGCCAAATGTCTGAAAATCCTGCGCTACAAATACATCGCCGGACTTAACCAACTGAAACCCATCGAGTTAGAAGGAATAAACACGCGCCTCAACTCAAACTATGCCGTTTGGCTGATACAAAAACTGAACGAGGAAGCCATCACGCTACTGAAAAACGAAGCCAACGTCGTACCGCTTAATCACTTGGCTAACAAGAAAATAGCCGTTGTATCTTTCGGCGCAAGCACACGAACGGATTTTCAAAAAGCGATGGCTCTCTACGGCGATTTCGACTATTTTCAATTCCCGACAAAAACGAACACGCAGACCATTACCGACAAGTTGAAAAACTACAAACGGGTGGTCGTGGCTGTTCACGCCCCCACGGTGGGCTATGTGCCGACCGTCATTCAGGCATTGGCAAGCGCGAAAAAAGAGGTACATCTGTGCTTTTTCACTTCGCCCTACACGCTGGCGAGATATACGACAAGCATTGCCGCCGCGCAATCGGTGATAATGGCTTACGAGGACACGCCCTACGCACAAAAAGCGGCGGCAGAGGTCATCATGGGCGGCATTCCCGCCAAGGGCAAACTGCCGGTGAGCATCGACGGGCTGTATGAATGGCACGACGGGCTGAGCACCGCGAAAACGCGCCTCTCCTACCAACATCCGACCGAAGTGGGTATGTCGCAGCGCAAACTGAACGCCATCGCCGCCGTGGCGATGGAGGGCATCGACCAAAAAGCCTTCCCCGGCTGTCAGGTGCTGATTGCCAAAAAGGGCGTGGTGGTTTACAACGAAGCATTCGGGCATTTCGACTACTCACAGGCACGCCCCACCGAGACTTCGGACATCTACGATTTGGCATCCATCACCAAGGCTACAGCCACGCTGGCGGCGATTATCAAATTGGTGGACGAGGGCAAAATGGATTTGCAGGACAAATTGAGCAAGCACATCCCCGAACTTCGGAAGTCAGACAAACAGGACATCACCGTGCGAGAGGCACTGTTTCATCAAACGGGGCTGCCGGCGTTTTTCCTTTTCTATCAACAACTTATCGACCCTGAAAGTTTCACAGGGTCGCTTTTTTCACGACGGCGCGATGCCACACACCGCATTCAATACGCCCCGTCGGTGTATGCGCGCGAAGACTATAAGTTTATCCCCTCTTTGGTGTCGAAAACGCCCCAAGAAGGCATCAGCAAGCGCGTGGCGGACGATTTGTATGTTACCGATGACATCGGAAAACGCGCGGTGCGGACGATTGCCGACACCGTTGTGTTGCGCAAAACCAAAGACTATCTCTACAGCGATTTGAATTTCATCCTCCTGAAAGAAGCCGTCGAAAACATCACGGGCAAGCCGCTGGACGTTTACACCGAAGAGACGTTCTTTTCGCGTCTTGGAGCCACCACAACGGGCTTTTTGCCGTTGAAACGCTTCGACCGCAGCGTTGTCGTGCCCACCGAAAAAGACGAGTTTCTGCGCAGGCAACTACTCGTTGGCTCACCCTCCGACGAGATGGCGGCATTTATGGGCAGCGTGTCGGGCAATGCCGGACTGTTTTCCAACGCCAACGACCTGGCTAAACTGCTGCAACTCTACCTCAACAACGGCACCTATGGCGGCGAGCGGTATTTTTCCTCACACACAGCGCGAATCTTCACAACCACCAAAAGCCCCACCTGCCACCGCGGGCTGGGCTTCGACAAACCCGACAAATCGACCCACATAAAGAGAAATGTTACGCGAAAAGGCAAGCGGCGAATCGTTACAACCCAAAAAGTGGTGAGCCAAGTTACCAGCCTCTCCACGCCCACGAGTGCCTACGGACACACCGGCTACACAGGCACCTGCTTTTGGATAGACCCCGACAACCAACTGATTTACATCTTCCTGTCGAACCGCACCCACCCCTCGCGCACCAACAACAAAATCGCCGAACTGAAAATTCGCTCGCGCATACAGGACATTATTTACGAATCACTGCATATATGAAAGAATTTATACTCACCGACACAATGACGGAAAACGCGGTGCTCGTGGGGCTGATTACGCCCGCACAGAACGAGCAAAAATCCAAAGAATATTTGGACGAACTCGACTTTTTGGCTGACACGGCGGGCATCCGCACCGTGCGCCGCTTCACGCAGCGGCTGGAGCAAGCCCACCCCGTCACGTTCGTAGGCTCGGGAAAATTGCAGGAAATCAAAGCCTACACCGAAGATGCGGACAACGAAATTGGTATGGTCATTTTCGACGACGAACTGAGTCCCAAGCAGTTGCGCAACATCGAAGCCGAACTGAAAGTGAAAATCATGGACAGGACGAGCCTCATCCTCGACATTTTCGCCGCCCGTGCCCAAACGGCTCACGCCAAAACGCAGGTAGAGTTGGCGCAATACAACTATATGCTCCCCCGCCTGAAACGCCTGTGGACACACCTTGAGCGGCAAAGCGGCACCGGCAGCGGCGGGATGCGAATGCGCGGTCCGGGTGAAACGCAATTGGAAATCGACCGCCGAATCATCCTCAACAAGGTTTCCAAACTCAAAGAAGACCTCAAAGAGATTGACAAACAGAAAGCCAACCAACGACAAAACCGCGGCAAACTCGTCCGCGTGGCACTCGTGGGCTACACCAACGTGGGCAAATCCACCCTGATGAACCTGCTGAGCAAGTCCGACGTGTTCGCCGAAAACAAACTCTTTGCAACCCTCGACACCACCGTGCGCAAGATTACCATCGACAATCTCACTTTCCTAATCACCGACACGGTCGGATTTATCCGCAAACTGCCCACCGAACTCATCGAATCGTTCAAATCGACCCTCGACGAGGTGCGCGAAGCCGATTTGCTGGTGCACGTGGTCGATATTTCACACCCCGCCTTCGAGGAGCAATTAGACGTGGTCGCAAAAACTCTCCACGACATCACGAAAACGGACAAGCCCACCATCATCGTTTTCAACAAGATAGATGCCTTCGAGCACGTCGAAAAGGACGCGGACGACCTCACGCCGCGCACCAAAGAAAACATCCCCTTAGACGAATTGAAACGCACGTGGATGAACAACCTGCACGAAAATTGCCTCTTCATCTCCGCGCAGGAACGCCAAAACATCGACGAACTGAAAGCCCTGCTGTATCAAAAAGTCCGGGAAATCCACGTCGAACGCTTCCCTTACAACGATTTCCTGTATCAGGATTACAGCGAAGCGGAAATGTGATGTCATCCAAACAACTCGCGGAAGGCTTCCTCCACCTTTTTCACGGCTTTGATTTGTATTTGCAATCGCTTGATGTCGAAGCCTTTAAGGTTGTTTTGCGGGATGATGATGCGCTTGAAACCAAGTTTTTCGGCTTCGAGAATGCGTTGCTCGATGCGATTGATGGGGCGAATTTCGCCCGAAAGCCCCACCTCGCCACACACGCACGTTTCGCGCTCAATGGTAACATCCAAACTCGACGAAAGCACCGCGCTAATCACCGACAAATCCATCGCGGGGTCGTTCACCCGCAGCCCGCCCGCAATGTTCAAAAACACGTCCTTCTGACCGAGTTTGAAGCCCGCCCGCTTTTCCAACACCGCCAAAAGCATATTCATACGGCGAATGTCGAAGCCCGTTGCGCTGCGTTGCGGCACGCCGTAGGCAGCCGTGCTCACAAGTCCCTGTGTTTCAATCAGAAACGGACGCACGCCCTCGATGGCAGCCGCGATGGCAACGCCGCTCAGCCCCTCGTGGTTTTGCGTCAAAAGCAATTCGGAGGGGTTATTGACCTCGCGCAAGCCGTCTTGACGCATTTCGTAAATGCCTAATTCAGAGGTGCTTCCGAAGCGGTTTTTGATGTTGCGCAGGATGCGATACATATAGTGCTGGTCGCCCTCAAACTGCAAAACAGTGTCCACGATGTGTTCCAGCACCTTTGGACCGGCGATATTGCCGTCCTTGTTGATGTGCCCGATGAGCAGGGTTGGGGTGCCGGTCTCTTTGGCAAATTTCAGCAAGCCCGCCGAGCACTCCCTGACCTGCGTGATACTGCCCGGGCTGGACTCGGCACGGTCGGTGAAAACGGTCTGAATGGAGTCCACAATCACCAAATCGGGTTTGACATTATTTATATGTGTAAAAATTTTCTCCAAATTTGTTTCGCACACGATGAAGCAGTTTTCGCTGGAAGTATTAAGCCGTTCAGCCCTCAGTTTCAACTGTTTAGCACTCTCTTCGCCGGACACATACAGCGTTTTATACTGCGGCAGTTTCAACACCGTTTGCAGCACGAGGGTCGATTTCCCAATCCCCGGCTCACCGCCAATCAGCACCAGCGAGCCGGGCACCAAGCCGCCGCCGAGCACGCGGTTCAACTCCAAATCGTTCATATCCATCCGCACCTCCGCATCCGTCTCAATCTCTTGCAACAGAATGGGTTTCGAGTGAAACGTATCGAAATTCGACATCGCCGGCACGATGTTGTCGGGCGTACTTTTGCTAATCACCTCCTCCACATACGTGTTCCATTCGCCGCAGACGGGGCATTTGCCCAACCATTTCGGCGAATCGTTGCCACACTGCGTGCACACAAATGCTGTTTTTGTTTTTGCTGCCATCTGTTTATGTTTATATGATATTTTCCGCAAAGGTAATGCCAATTTTTGAATTGCCAATCGTTTTCCAAAAAAAAATGCAAAAACATTTGCACATTCCAAAAAAACATCGTACCTTTGCACCGAATTATTAACACATTATATACAAAATATGTTCAAGTTATCGTCATCATCGGCATTAACTCGCTGCAAAGCAACGAGTTATAGAGTATTCGCGCTGAGCCTCACGCTCGCACTTTCTGCGTGCGCCTCCCACCTGTTGGAGGAACAACAACCCGAACTGCCGCCGTCCGGCGGCGGCGAAGTTACCGAACCCACCCCGCAATGGGTGTTGGACGATGTTACGATTGAAGCCATGGTCAAGAGCGGCGGGTTAATCATCAACTGGGTAACTCCTGACGGGGGAGGGGATACGAATAATTCCGCCTCCACGCGCGCAAGCAATGACAACACAACCATCGGTCCGGGCGGCGTAGCCCCTGGCACGGTCAATCCGATGACCGAACAGGAGCGGCAGCAACTAATTTGGCAAAAGGACTGGAATGCCCTGAAATTGGGCATTGAGCCGCTCCCCTACATCTATCGCAAAGCCGGAGATTTGACTAAGGACTACGAAACGGATGGCGTGAAGGTGGTCTATGACTGGTGGTGGTTCGACGCGACCGATAAGAAGTGGAAGATGAAGCCGACCCATGAAGCCGCCGGCGTAAAATTGGTGGTTGACCGTTATTGGAACTATTCCCTCTCCGGTTGGCAGCACGCCACGGGCGGCACCGCCGCCGAAAACACTTTCAAAGACATCACCAGATGGAAATCCAGAATCGGCGCACAGGCTCGCATGGCAGGCTATAGAACACTGTATACGGAAATTGACAAATTTCGCTACGACTATGACATTTATCTGAAATTGAACGACCTCTTTTTCCCCGGCACCATGACTGAAACGCTTATGCTCGACGATGCCGACCCACAAAAAGCACCCACGCTGATGCTGCACGAGATGGAGACCTACCTGCGGTCTAATTATATCGGCGGTCCCGACGAGGACAGGGTGTTTTTCAAGGAGAGCGTTTACATACCCGGAAACATCTCTTCCGTGTATTTTCCCAGACCGGGCAGTTATTCAAAGGCGG
>BNTR01000127.1 GCA_025996755.1 Bacteroidia bacterium | reverse complement strand
GCTTATTTCCCCCAATTCATCCTTGGGAAACGGCAAATGAATGGTTGAGAGCGTAAAATCCCGAAGTTGTTTGATGGATTTGCTAAAACGATTGGCTGCCCAATTGATAAGCACCAGCATAACCACAAAAAAGGCGATAATAAAATACAGAAAAAGATTGTCGGGTTTCAAAAAATGGCACTCGAACGTGAAAAATTATTGCAGCACGTTCACAGTTCGGAAGAGGGTTTGTGTTTTTTCGCTGCCGACAAATCCGTTGAATTTTATAATGGATTGTTTATCCAATACCTGAACTCCATGACCGACGAGGCGAATAGCAATCCTCAGAATGTATTGACGGATATTTTATTTAAAAAAATCACCGATTTCATTGCCAATCAAGGGAAAGCAAATCCCTATTTTGAAACACAAATCAGTAAACAAGGGCAAAATTTTGTTATCAGAGTAAATGTTTTTGATGACAACAGTTTTGAAATCATCATCAACGATATTACCAAACAGGAAAAAACGCGCCGCATAAAGCAGGAAATGACGGGAAATATCACCCACGAACTGCGCACACCTGTAACCGGCATTCGCGGTTGCTTGGAAACCATTTTGGAACATCCGTTAAGTCCCGAAAAAAAGCAATATTTTATAGAAAGTGCCTACAATCAGGTATTGGTGCTTTCCGAACTGATACAGGATATGAGCCTGATTACCAAGATAGAAGCAGCCCCGCAATCCTTCAAATTGGAAGCGGTGGACATGGAAAATTTGCTCGAAAACTTAAAAAACGACGTGGAAATTTCGCTTCAAGAAAAAAACATTCAAATGGAATGGAACCTGCCCGAAAACGTCATCGTAAACGGCAACCGAAATCTACTTTATTCCATTTTCCGTAACCTGACCGACAATGCCATCCGCTATGCCGGAACGAACGTAACCATCTCCATCAAAAAGTACAATGAAGACAAAGATTTCTACTATTTCTCCTATTCCGACACCGGAACAGGCATCCCCGAAGAACAACATTTGAATCGTTTATTCGAACGTTTTTATCGCATCAACGAAGGCAGAACAAGGGACACAGGCGGCTCCGGCTTAGGTTTATCTATCGTGAAAAATGCCATTGCCTTCCACAAGGGAACGATTGTAGCCAAAAACAGAGCCGGCGGTGGATTGGAATTTTTATTTACGTTGGGGAAATAATTACGGCGATTCAGCCTCATTACCTCATTCATTGTTTATTGTTTCAGGTTCAATTCTTGCAAAAGAAGTTTGTAAATGTCTGCATTTGATTTGAGGCACAAGCCAGAGGAGTCGTCAATCAATTGTTGATAGGTATTGGATTCAAAATAAGTGTCAACGGCTTTTTCTTCGGTCATGTCATAATCGGTAATAAGGGATTCTATCAGGGTGTCATCCATGCGTTGGACTGTTTTTTTATCCGTATGCTCAAGTGCTTGCAGGGACTGGTGGGTACAAAGGCAAATCTGGTGGGTTGGACGATGAAATTTGAGTTCGTCAAGGAAATCCGATTTGGATACGCGGTTGGCAATATAATCGTCAATTCGGTTGGTTACATCGTCGTCCGCCACAGGACCTTCTACTATATCATAATCGTGGGCAGGAACGGGTAATGTTCGATTGCGGTTCAGTATTACAAAATCCAACCATTCCTCACTGTAATTTTCAAAACGAAGCACTTTGAACTCCCAATGTTCAAACGCGGTTTCGATAAATTCAAATTCGGTAACATAGCCTGCATTGTCGTTTCTTCGCCCACGCCGTTCTGCCCAATATTCGGCTTGCAAACGTATTTTGGTTACATAAAATCCTTTGCCAAAATCTCTGTATGGTTTGCATTTGGCAAAGTCAATGTTCTTGATTTCAGCATAACTGCCGTGATATACTTTCATTTCAATCCTCCATTTTCGTGGCAAACTTCGTGTATCTCTCTGACCGACCAAAAGGGATTGTCCACATGCAGTGTCCACCAGTATTTGAAAATAAAATCAATGCCGCCATACTTTTTCAGATACCTGTACGCTTCCTGTTTATTCATCTTGTATTCATCCGCAAATTTCGGAATGATAAAGGATATAAACCGTATCTTGTCTCTTTTATCTTCGTCTAACTGTTGTATGTTCATTTCTAATACTTTTTATTGTTTAACATCTTGCAAAATTACATCTTTTTTGGGAACTGTCAAAATTTTCTTTCCTTTTTTGTAACCAAAATGTAGGGAATAGTGTAATTCCGTACCAGTACTTTTGCACCGTTAATAATTTTAATAACAATTTTAAAAAAAGATGTATGAAAAAGAGTAGTGTAACATTAGTTGCTTGTCTGTGCTCAGCCACAGCGGTATTTGCTCAAGAGGAAATGGAATTAAGTCCTGTTGAGAAGTTGGAACAAAAAGCACAAACGCTCGAAAGCGCTGTGCAAAAACTCCAAAAGTTCAAAGTATCGGGTTACGTCCAAACCCAGTACCAGTATGGCGAACGGGATGCTTCGCTGAAAGTCGGCTCGGCAAACGAGAATCCCGAAGAGTCGTTTAGCCGCATCGGTATTCGCCGCGGGCGCATTAAGTTTGTCTATGAGGAAGGCATTGTTTCTGCCACCTTCCAACCGGACATTACCGAAAAGGGCGTTGCGTTCAAAGACGCTTTCTTGGCGGTGAAAGACCCTTGGTTGGGCACAAGCGTGCTGAAAGCCGGTGTTTTCGACCGTCCGTTTGGCGACGAAATCAGTTTTTCGTCCTCTCGGCGCGAATCGCCCGAACGTTCGACCATCTTCCAAACGCTCTTTCCCGAAGAACGCGATTTGGGCGCATCCCTCACCTTGCAGGCTGCCAAAACTTCGCCGTGGAACATCCTCAAGCTCGAAGCGGGACTGTTTTCCGGTAACGGCATCAAGCAGGAAACCGACAGCCGCTTGGATTTTATCGGTCACTTGTCTGTCGCCAAAGCAATCGGCAGCGATATGAAAATCGGCGGCGGCGTTTCCTATTACAATGGCGGCGTTTATCAGGGGACGGAAAAGGTTTATTCGATTGCAGGTAAAGAGTTTGTGCTGGACGACAACGCCGACAACAAAGGTCAATTCGCTAAGCGGGAATATGTTGGCGTAGATGCACAATTTAGCATTATGAGCGCATTGGGAATGACGCAATTGAGAGGAGAATACCTCTTTGGCGAGCAACCCGCCGCGAAAGGCAACAGCAAAAGCCCGAATGCTTCCGCATTGCCCGCCATAGACACGTACAAACGCAATTTTTCCGGCGGATATGCTGTTTTTGTGCAGGATATTGGAATGTTACCCGTTTCTGCCGTGCTGAAATACGATTGGTATAACCCCAACACAAAAGTTTCCGGCAACGAAGATGTTACGGAGGGCGATGTTGCGGTCAATACTTTCGGTTTCGGACTTTTGTGGCGTGCAAGCCCCAATCTGAAACTAACGGCATACTACGAAATCAACAAGAACGAAACGACGGATGAGATTGCGAAATTCAAGGAAGACCGCAAAGACAATCTGTTTACCCTGCGGTTGCAGTATAAGTTTTAACAGGATTGTAACATTTCCGTTTCTATAATGTACTAATCATTCTATAATTTTGTAACGTCTAAAAATTAAAAAAAATATAAAAAAATGAAAACAACAATTTTGACAACAGGTATGTTAGTCGCCGCATTATTCGGCGCACAGGCTCAAAAAATCAAAGGTTCGGACACGATGTTGCCCTTATCGCAGAAAGAAGCCGAGAGTTTTATGAAAAGTAATCCTTCGCAAACGCTCATCGTAACCGGTGGCGGCAGCGGCGTAGGCATCGCCGCCTTGCTCGAAGGCACCACCGACCTTGCGCAATCGTCGCGAAAAATCAAATTCGACGAAAAGCAAAAACTGCAAGAAGGCGGAAAATCGGTGAAAGAAGTCATTGCCGCTTACGATGCGTTGGCGGTAGTGATTCACCCCGACAACAAAGTGAGCAACCTCACCCGCGAACAGTTGGAAGGCATTTTCACCGGAAAAATCAAAAATTGGAAAGAAGTGGGCGGCGACGATTTGAAAATCATCCCCTATTCGCGCGAAACCTCTTCCGGCACTTACGAGTTTTTCAAAGAAAGTGTGCTGAAAAACAAGAACTACGTGAACGGCATCATGAGTTTGCCCGCTACCGGCGCGATTATTCAGTCGGTTAGCCAGACCAAAGGTGCTATCGGTTATGTAGGCTTGGCGTATCTGAACAAGTCGGTAAAAGCCGTTAATGTTTCCTACAATCAAGGGAAAACCTCTGTAGAGCCGTCGATAGCCAATGCCAAAAACAAAACTTATCCGATTGTCCGCCCGCTGTTCTACTACTACGAAGTGAAATCGGAAAAGAAAGTGAAACCTTTTCTTGACTATGTGTTATCGACAGAAGGGCAAAAAATCGTATCTGAAATCGGTTTTATCACATTGAAATAAGATGCGGTTTTCTTAAAAAATAATCCCAAGCCATTTTTGAAATATCCGAAATAATTTTTTCGGATATTTCATTGCTTTCTTTTGAGTTGGAAATAAATTTGAATTTATTCGACATCATTGTTTAAACTTTGATTTTTGTTAAAATCATCGGTGGCATTTTGGGCTGAAAGCCCAAAATCAATAGCGTAGGGCATCGCCCTACGGAACAAATGCCCCGCAAATGCTAAGCCCCAACGGGGCGAAATCCGGTTATTGCCACAAATATCGTTCATCGTATTCTACGTTGTATTTTTTCAAAAATGCCAACAATTCCTCTTGAAATGTTCGTTTTTGGTGGTGTTCTTCCTGATTGTCAATGTATTTGACAACCGTTTCTATTTCGGACGAATTAACGGAAAATATGCCGTAGCCGTCTTGCCAATAAAATTTTTCGTATGCTTTGCCTTTGGTTTTTATCCATTTGGACGATTCTTTTTTGACCTCTTCCAACAACTTAATCTGCGTTATTTTTTTCGACAACAAACAACAAATGTGCACGTGTTCGCTGTGCCCGCCCACTCGAACAGGGTTATATTCCAATGCCTTGCAAACGCCGCCGATATACGTCCAAAGTTCCTTTTTTATTTGATTATCAATGAATGGATAGCGATTTTTGGTGCTGAATGTGATATGAACATAAACTTTTGATAATGATTGCGCCATAATATTTTGATTTACAATTGATAATAAGGTTGATTGCGCCCCGTTGGGGCTTGGGGTTGGTGCGTGTGCCGCGTGTGCCGTTCCGTAGGGCGATGCCCTACGCTGTTGATTATCGGGCTTTCAGCCCTTTGCATTGCGACACTTGGAATTATTAGTGATTTTTTCATTGTGAGATTGTTTTATTTTTTTTCAATTCCTTACCTTACACATTTGTTGTTGTTTTTTCTTTTTGCACGCAGATGACGCAGATTTAAGGGATTTGCGCGGATTCTGCTAATTTTTTCAGTTTCAAATTCATTGCTTCAAAACCATTTTTGGTTTTTTTCGTTCCAAACGTCCACACCAAAATTCCTCGAAATTTTTCGCTTTGAATGAAAGTCGTTGTGCCGTCGCCGTTGTTAATCAGTTCAAAACAGTGTTCGCCATCGAATAAACCTTTGAAAAGCAAACTGCCCAACCAACGAAGTTTTTTGTTTTCTGTTTTTTCCAACACTTTGGGTTTGAACGTCATACCTGTACCTTCGGGCGGCTCAATCCGAACTTCTATTTTGTTTCCAACTTCCACTTCGCCTTTCAGAGAAGTAATAAACGGATTCCATTCCGGATATTTTCCAAAATCCGTCAACACCGCCCAAACCTTTTCAGGCGGTGCATTGATAACTATTCCCGATTTAATTTCTTTTGCCATTGCTGTAAAATTGGGAAATAAGTTTTTACTTATAATTTCTTTATTTGCGCAACATATACATTTCGGCAAGTTCTCCTTCGATTTGTTTGCCTTCACTGTCAAGTTGCCACACCACGTTTTCGCCAACACGAAATTGCGTGTTGAAGCCGTTTGTTTTCTCGTTGTCGAGCGTAATACGACTGCCTTCTTCGTTCCAAACAAATTTGCCTTCGGTTTTATACACCTCGTTAGATTTGCCGAGATAAACCGTTTCCAACACGTAGGTCGATTCGTTCAAGGTCAGGGTCGTTTGAATACCCTCGCAATCGGCGCAAGGTGTTGTGCCGGTGTAAGTTCCCTGCCAATTGACACTGTTCATCGAATTGTGAGCCGCGTCAATAGCATTTACCTCAATGCTTTCGCTTGATGCTTCCGACTTGCTCTGCTGCTTGCAAGAGGCGAAGCCCACTAATACTGTGGCAAAAATTGCCGTAAAAAGTACTTTTTTCATTTTATAATATTTTAAATTGTTACTATTAGATACAAAGGTACGAAATTATTTTTAGAAATCGCCTATCCTCTCATATTTTGTCATTTTATAAAACGCTTTCAGTTCGGCTTTCCGACTGTCATCCAAATCATGGTCGCGAATGCCCTGTATTGCTCCTTCCAATCCAAGCAGTTCATTGATGCACGCACCTTCATCCATCGTTTTCAGGCGGATGAAAGCGTTTTCGCTGCCAATGGCTTTCAACTCTTCGGGCGTTTCGATGCCTACTTCGCGAAGCCTTGCAGCTATTACTTTCCCGATGTTGGGGAGTGATGTTAATTCGTTACTTTGTGCTGCCATAATCTTTTTGTTTTCCGTTCGATGCGATGCGCTAAATATATACTGTGACAAAAATTGCCATAAAAAGTACTTTTTTTATATTTTCATCATACAAATCGCACTATATCTTCAAATGCTTTACGTTTTTTAGTACGAATGGTATCATTTAAAGGATACCCCAAAGCAATTACAGCACCGAATTGTTTTTCTATCGGAATTTGCAACAACTCACAAATCTTTTTACGGTCATAAAGCCCAATAATAGTGCTTCCAAGCCCTTGTGCAGTAGCTTCAAGACAAACGTATGCGGTGGCCGCACCCAAATCACCTTTTGCATAATACTGACTATCAAGAAAGCAACTGATGATAGGACTTAAAACAGCGTGCTCTTCCAGAATGATAATAAACGCTTTTGTTGTTTCCAACCAAACATTTTGCTTTAACTGTTGCCCGCATTGTGCCACTTGACCAACTATATCCGGACTTTCTACTACAATAAAACTCCACGGTTGGGCATTGCAACCGGAATGAGTTAATCGCCCCGCTTCAACGCACTGTACCAGTTTATCATGTTCCACCGGTTGTTCTGAAAAACCACGACAACTTTGACGCATTTTACAAAGATTCAAAAAATCACTCATATATTCCTCCATATAATTTTATTGTTTTATAAATTTTAAAATTTGTAGTTATACCCCATTCGCACCACCTGCGTCTCATAATAATCGCGGAGTGTATAACTGAATGTACCGCCTTGAATCTCTTTGCGGATAACCATCGTATTCAGCAAGTCCGTAGCACTTAAAATCAACTCTCCCTTGCCTTTTTGGATGGTTTTCTTCAAACCCAAGTCTAAAGAAAACCGCGATTGAATCTTTCCCTGCGGGATGATGTCGGGCGCCAACCAGACGGCTGATAGCTGCATTTCAAATTGTGCGCCCGGGCGGAACAGATTATTCAACTTTACGTTGCCGGAATACATATTTTGCCGCCCGGCTGAAAAAATATGCTGAATCGGATACTTGTTTTCCACCGTGAAGGCGTTAATCCGGTTGTAGTAGATGTTGCCGTTCAGATTGGCGG
>BNTR01000126.1 GCA_025996755.1 Bacteroidia bacterium | reverse complement strand
CGTCGAACACCGCTCTGGCACGGTTGCCGCGGGAGGTTTCAATCTTGATGCCGTTGTTGTTGTGATGCACGTTGGTTAGCCCTGCAACTCGCTGAATACCAAAGTGTTCCGTGATTTGGTAGTTGCCTTTGAGCGGGAATGGCAGCCGTCCCTTGTTGTTGGCAAACTCCGACGAGAGGGTCTGTTCTTCCTTGGTCATCGCAAACCCGCCTTTGGTTTCTGCCTTGCGTGTCGTTTTCGACTTTCGGGCGGCTTCCACTTCGGCAGCGATGATTTGCTCAATTTTGCTATTCAGGGCATTCGCCTGTTGTTGCTTGGTTTTGAGTTGCGCCTCCAACTGTTTTTTATTTTTCGTCAGATTGGTTACCTCCGTTCGCTTGGTGGTTTCCTCTTTTTTCAATTTGTCTTCTTCCTTGTGTTTTATTTGCGCCAATTTTTCTTTTTCGCGCATTTTTGCTTCGAGTTTTCGCTTTTCGGCGGCCACTCGCGTCTGTTGCTCCTTGATTTCCTCTGCCTGGTTTTTGCGCCATTCGGCATATCTTCGCAGGTAGAGCATTCGGCGGTAGGATTGCGAAAAATGGTCGGCAGACATAATCCAGAGCAGTTCTTCGCTGTTGTTTCGCTGTTTATACATCTTTCTGATGGAGATGGCGTAGTGCTCTTTTTTGGTATTCAACTGTTGCACTAACTCATTGATTATCATCTCTTTATTCCGAATTTCGGATGACGTGCGATTGATTTCTTTTTCCAACACGGACAGCACCTCCTTGCGGGCGGTGATTTGCTTGCTCACCAGTGTCAGGCGGCTCTGCACCGCCGAAATAGACTTGCTGTTTTCGTTCAGCAGTGCGCTGGTTTGTTCAATTTCGCTCAGCAGGGCAGAACGTTGCTGTTCGAGTGTTTGTTGCGACTGCGACGGTGCTTTGGCGGGCATCGGCTTTCTTGTTTGCGCCGACAGGGCAAGTGTCGCAAATATAAATAACAGGTAGGACAGAGGATTGCGGGTCACGCCCGCAATGACAGGGCGTAGAGTCTTCATCACAGGCTTTTCATAGTTAGTTCAATCATTTGCTGGAAAGACAATTGTTTGTATTTGGCGGAGTTTGGCGGCGCGTCGTCAATGGTGAACGTTGTGTCGAGATGGACGGAAGAAAACCGCATCGCGATACCGCAATCATTGTCGGGGACAATCGCCGTCAATTGCAGCGACATCGGGAACGCCTGCATATTGGACACTAAACGCCAGTCTTCATACACGCATTGCACGTTGACCGGAAACGCGGGGTGGCTCATTTGCAACAGTTGGATGTGATTATTGGTCTGGTCGGTCACAAAACTGTACTGAATGTGCTGATTATCCGTGATGATTAGATTTGTCTCAAATTCCGAGTCGTTCACGGCAAAACAGGTGTCGTCGTCGGGCGTAACCGTCTGTTTCCCTGCGATAAACAGCCGATTTGTAAACAACGCTTCCAAACTGTAATAGTCGAAATCAATTTCCTTCCCCTCTTTGATATTTTGCACCGTTTCATAAAAAAAGGTCTTATTCAACCGATTGATAATCAGGACATTCTCCGGCGTAATCACTATCTTGACGGCTTCGCCCAGAAAGGGCACGCGAGCAGACAACTGAATGGCTTGGTCTTTGATAATGCGCATCTGCACATCTGTCGAAAAATCGTTCTTCCCACCCTGCGTCAGGCTCATTACCAGATTTGCCGACAGTGTTTGAAAAGATAGCGAAGCCTGCCGCACCGCTGCCAAACGCTCCGTAGTTGTCAATGTTGTCAATGCCGGCAACGCAAACTCCTCGTCGTCCGACGTATTCGCCGCCCGACAAGGAACATACCCCGCCAAAAACAGGAGCACCAACGTTGCGAGCAGCAGATTATAATTTTTAGTAACTCTCATCTTTGTTCTTTTTTATGTTGTATATCGCCCGCAAAGTTACTAAAAAAATACCAATTAAAAAATTATTAACTTTGTAGGCTTATTAAACAATTAAAGATACGTTATGGTTTACGGATATGTGCGGGTGAGTACTGACAAGCAGGATACGGAAGGACAGAAAATAGGCATTGTCGAGAAAGCCCACAAATTGGGATATGAGATAGAAGAGTGGATTTCAGATGATGGTGTTTCGGGCGTAAAAGAGCCGGGCAAGCGAAAATTGGGGCGTTTATTGAAGAAGGTAAAAAGCGGCGATGTATGAATTATATCCGAACTGTCGCGGCTTGGTCGCAGTGTTTTTATGTTATTCCGCATTGTGGAGCACTGTATGGATGTAGGGTGCACCGTATATAGTGTAAAAGATTCGTTCGACACCTATAAAAAGGGCGATTTGGTGGGCACAATCCTGCTTTTTGCG
The DNA here is from genome assembly GCA_025996755.1 of Bacteroidia bacterium. Taxonomy (GTDB): domain Bacteria; phylum Bacteroidota; class Bacteroidia; order Bacteroidales; family Azobacteroidaceae; genus Azobacteroides. The sequence continues at coordinate 5,467 of BNTR01000126.1, read as the reverse complement.
TTCGGCATATCCGCCCAAATAGAACGGGATATGATTGTAAAACGCACTTTGGAGGGCATAGAACGCAGAAAAAGGGAAGGCGTCATCTTCGGCAGACCGGTGGGAAGCAGCGGACCCCGAAAATTGGACGGCAAAGAAAAACTTCTGCAAAAATATATAGATGCCGGCTCCAGAATGAGTACTTTGGAGCGCAGATTCAAGGTGAACCGCGCCACAATTCTACTGTTTATACGGGAAAAAGGATTAACCTACATTCCAAAAAAAATGAAACCAAGTTGGAACCTGAAAAACCCGATTCACCTAAAAAGCAAGGAAAACGACGCAAAAATAAATCCGCACAAAAGCCTGATAGTCAATCTAATTGACAAGGGGAAAACCCAAACGGATATGATGAAAGCCCTTTCCGAAAAAGGGGTAGTCGTAACCCCACCGAATATCACCTCATATATGAAAAGGCACAATTTGTGGGAATATTACCGGAAAACCCACGCCGGAATCAGGAAAGACAGGAACAAATATTGCAGCAAGAATAAAATTCCGGAAGCCGAGTTCATTTAGCCGCTAATCCAATATACTCCAATTCGTCCCATTCGCCTTCGGCTGTTCCTGCTGGTGGTAGCGTTCGGAGACGACGATGTTGTCTTTGTGCTTGCCGATGTATTCTAATCCGCTCAGTTTCAGCCATAAATCGGACAGGATGTGCAGGAAAGTTTCGATTTGGAGCATTGTGGTGCGCAGGGCGTTGTGGTCGTAGATGATGCCTAAGGTGTTGGCTAACAGTTCTTCAAACGACCCCGGCGTAACGTCGCTCCATTCGTGGAAATAGCCCAGCAACTCTTCCGTTTCCGTCCGGCTTTGCTTGTTGAGGCTGACGTAGCAGACGTGGGCGAGCGTCGAAAAATAGTTGACAATCCGTATCGGAGCCTCCTCCTGCCCCATATTGCGATACGGGAAGTAGATGGTGGCGATGTAGTGCATCAGGTCTTCGCTGAGGGTGCCGACGTGCGCGGCAATGGTCGAATGGTGCGAGCGATTTTTGCTCAGGATGAGTTTTGAACTGCGCTCCAGCGTGTTGAGGTAAGTCCCGAAGCGTTCGTAATACGCCAGCAGGTCGGGGTGGCTACTCATACGGGTGCACGGCGGAATGTATTGGGTATCAACCTCATAGCGTCCGCCGTAGGGGCGGATGCGCCCGATGACCAGGTGGTGCAATCCCAACCGGTCGCTGTGAATTTCGCCTCGTGGCACCACCGACAGTTGGTAATCTTCCGTCGCGTGAGGCGGGCGTGGCGGCAGTTCGTCGGCGGCGGGCGTGCCTGTGGGGATGCGGACAAAGGGGTTTACGGTCAGCACCACATCCCAGATGGTATTTTGGGCGGGGGCAGCCTCCGCTCCTGCGTCAAACGAATGGGTGTGCAGGAGGCAGACCTCCGGAGGCGGGTTGTAGGCGATGCGGCAGCAGCCGGCGGTGATGGCGTTGCAGCGGCGCAGTTTGATTTCGACTTTGCCCGACACCTGCTCGCTGATGTCAAACTCGGAGGAGGTGTTCTCGCCGTCCACAGGGGGCAACAGCCCGTAGTTGTGCTTCGTAATGTGGAGTGCCGCCGTGTCGCACAGCCGCTCGATGAAATAGTTTTCCAACTGCCGGAAATGCTCGTCGCCGACGTTCATCCCCTCCAACCAGTTGACTAATTGGTGATTACATTTTTTCATAGGTCGGCAAAAGAGGCTTTTAAATTGGAATAGCCAAAATAGCGATGCTTGGTGATGGCTGTGATAATCCTTGGATAGTATTCATGGATATATTCCACCTCCGAATCCGCCAGCAGACCACCCTCGCCACAGTCTTTCATGGTGCTTAGAATGGCGGCGATGATGTGGCATTTCTCCTCAAAAGAGAAGTCGTCGCCGCGTTTTTCGTCGCTGACGAGTGCCTCGCAATAATCGCTCATAAGGGTGTAGAACGCCCTTTTGTCGGCATAGTCGCCCGTCATTTCAAAATTGGTTTTGTCGTTCACAAAACTGTTTGCCACCGTTTTCAGCAGCCCCGCGCGAATTTGAAGTTCGCCGTCACAGTCCCGGCTCGCAAACAAATTGTTGAGGAGTGGAGGATAGTGATTGTAGCCGTTTTCAATCTGATATTTCCTGTAATCACGGTAAATAGCCCGCAAAACGGCGTAATTCACTTTTTGGTCGGCATCGTAGCCAAAAGTTGTCAGCAGTCGTTCCAAAAAACGTATGTCATTGTTTAACAGCCATATCAGGCTCACCTCATCGTTGTTGAACAGATATTTATTGCGATGCACAAGTTCCGGAGGCAGGTGGATTCTCCCCGAATTGTCGTCGTTGATGGTTATCAGTTCGTCCAGCAACCGCAGGTCGGTCACAAAATGATGTTTTCGGCTGACAAACAGATTGCGCCGACTATATTTGTCCTCCTCCGATTTGGATTCAAACAGAATGATGCACGAGCCATCTTCCTGAAATTCAAAGCATTGCGTTTTCTTCGCCGGCTCTATTTTGAATATCCCGTAAAGTTTGTCCTCAAACTGCCTGTCGGGAATTTCCAGAAAATCCTCCTTTTTAAGCCCATTCCCAACAATTTCCAACTGCAAAGAGAGGTCATTTGCCGTAAAATAATACGGCTGATTGCGCCGGTCTTCGAAACTCATCTTCTCAACCAGTTCCTGCAAAGCCATCTGCCTTTGGATTTCCTCAACATTCAGCCCTTTGGGCAATTTGTCCTCACTTGTGCAAGTCACTGTCATACAGACTATTAGCAGCAGCATGGTTGTTAACAAAGAACTTATCATACTGATTGTCCTGTTCGCTTTTTTCGACTCTCGCTTAACTGCCTGAATAACAACCTCTTTGCCCTGAAAGATACCCGTAATCGACTGTATGTCCTGCTCCGGAAAGTAGCAATATGTCAAACCGCTCACCTCGCTCGCCTGTTGGGGTTGAAAATACAGCCGGATAAAGGTGTCGCGCTGCAAGGCTTCTACAAAGTCTTTCTCCGTTTGAAAATTCTTGCGCGCTGCGTCGATGTAGCTTTCCAACGGGGCAGAATAGTAAGTGTGCAAAAGTTTCATACTTGTTTGCTTCCAGCGTTCGCGTATCTCATTGAAATTCAGCACATTGATTATTTCACCGTCCGGCGACACGCACAAATTCATCGGATAAAGACACGTCCCCAACTGCTCCCTGTAAGTGTCAATCGGCTTTTGAGGCACCTCCCCATCCAATCGGATGTCCGTTTTGCCTTCCATCACAAACAGAAAACTATTCTCTTTGTGTTGATACTCCGCATTCAGGGCAATGCGGCTGCTGTAACTGCTAATCTGCCCATCGGGGCGAGCAATTTTCGTTTCAATGCTGTATTCAGCCTTCAAATTTCTAAATTCATACATATTGTTTTGTTTTTAATTAATGATTATTTCTTCCTTTTCGCCATCTGTCAAATCAAGGCTTTTTAACAAAATACTTTCAATTTCTTTATTGTTTGTCCTTCGTGCCACGCTTAACGGTGTTTCGCCTTGTGTATCGCATACATCTAAATTGGCACCTTTTTCTATTAGCAATTCCACTAATTTCACATTAGAACTCTCTATTGCAAGCAATATCGGGAAAAACACATAATCCGTCCCTTCTGTATATCCGTTACCATTTACATTTGCACCAAAATCTATCAGCAGTTCCGACAACTCATAATTTCCCAATTCACAACACACTCCAAGGGGGGTAAGTCCGTCCTCACTATAGATGGCGTTAGGATTGCAGCCTCTCTTTAACAAAAGTGTTGCTAAACATATATCTTGCTGCTCGCGTCCAAGCGCAACAGAAAGGGCATCAAAAGCGTACATCATAACTGTTTGTACAAGATTAGTATTAGCACCCATATCTAATAATTTTTCTGCAAAAAGGCAGCGTTTATATTTACAGCAATAACCAAGGATTGAATATGCTTCATCCTCATTCACAGTAATTAGCGTGTCCAAATTGTTTACCTCTGCCACTAATTTTTGAAATGCCGACTCATCATTCGATTTTATGGCTTCAAAGATTTTACCATAAATATCGTCATTTTCACTCTGTGCAGCCTTTGTTGCACTCTTGCAGTTGATTAAAAACAAACCGCTGACCACTACCACTATTAGAACATTGATTTTTTTATACATAATTTTTAATTTATTGTGAATATTTATGTTTTTTTTATTGTGCCAAAGTTACTCCGTCGCTCCCTTTTAGCGACATCTCACCATCAGACAGCAGTTTGAGTGTCCCCGAAGCACTGGACTCAACGTCTTTTTTTACTGTTTGCTTAAACGAGCCGCCGATGACTTTTTCCAAATCCTCGCAAACGTCGATATTGGCATTTTTGCCGACGGACAGTTCCAAACCCTCTCCCATCTGCACCGTTTGGGACTTTTGGATGTGCACCGCGTGCTCGCCTCCAATGGTTTGGTTGGTGTTGCTGCCCGACATCAGCGTCAAATCATTCATCGCATTGAGTTGGATGTCCATCGCGTTCAACCGGATAGTGCCAAAGGTGGATATTTCGATATTCCGGCTGTTGGTGTCGAAGTGAATCCTGTTGTGGTGCTTGTCCTGGATGGTGATGCCGCGCGAATCGGAGGCATCGTCGAAAATAATCGTGTGACCGCTATCTGTGATGATACTTTTGATGTGGTTGTTTTTGCCGCCGCCCTTGCCGTTTTTGCCGTGGAAGAGGCTGCCCATGACGTATGGACGGTTGGGGTCGCCCCACTCAAAGCCCACCATGACCTGGTCGTCGGGGTTGGGGACGAACACCAAGCCGCGATTGTACTTGGCTTTGCCACTTGAGCCGCCGTTAGGTGTCATCACGCGCAGCCACACCTCCGTGCGCCGCTCTTTGGCAAACGGAAATTCCACCCACACGCGCCCCTGTCCCCGCGGGTCGCGATTGCTCACGACTTTGGCAACGACCGGAGCGGCTTGTGGCAGTGTCAGACGGGGCGACGGGCAAAATTTCAAACCCGCCGTCACGGCATCAAAACTGCATTCGTAGCGGTTGCCCTCGTCGATGCTGTGGCGCACCCGAATAACGCGGTACGTCCCCAAATCGCTCGTTTGCGACAGCGTGGACGGGATGTTGATTTGCAGCAATCGCCCAATGCGCGGGTGGCAGGTCTTGGCATTGCCCTTCACATAGAGCGTTTCGGCGGCATTGGTCACTTTTTCGCGTGCCGTGAGTTCGCTGAGGTCGGCTTGATTGTCCACCGGCAGACAGGCGGGCGTGCGCACCGGACGCTGATGAATCATATCGGCACTCGCCTTGAACGTTTCGTCCAACAATTTGCTGCCATTGTCAATCCGCTGTGGTGCATCCTGTTCGATGGTCGCATCCTGTTCGGGAAGATAATGGTAGTGGCTGAACGTATTGGCTGCCAGCCGCGTGCCAAATTGGATGTTTGTCAACTCCTTG
>BNTR01000125.1 GCA_025996755.1 Bacteroidia bacterium | reverse complement strand
GCCGTAAAAAACGTAGGAAGCGACCACGATAAACAAATTTTGCAGTCGCAGATTTCGCTGAAACACAAACCAATAGAGCAAAAAGACTATCGGTAGAAAGAACGCAAAAGCGAGCGAAGTGAATAGCATTTCAAGTTATTTAGCCCGTTCCACATAAGCCCCATTGCGCGTATCCACCTTGATTTTCTCGCCTTCGTTGATGAACAGTGGGACGCGGACGATGGCTCCCGTCTCAACCGTCGCCGGCTTGGTGGCGTTCGTTGCCGTGTCGCCCTTGATGCCCGGCTCGGTGTAGGTGATGGTCAGGACGACGTGCACGGGGAGTTCGGCAAACAAGATGCGCTCGGAGTCGGCGTGAATCACGACCTCGGCGATGTCGCCCTCTTTCAAAAATTCCACGCCCGTGATGTTGTCTTTCGGGATGGAAACCTGCTCAAATGTTTCCTGATTCATAAAGTTGTAGCCCATATCGTCTTGATACAGATACTGATAGGGGCGGCGTTCGATGCGCACCTCATCCACCTTCACGCCGGAGTTAAACGTCTTGTCGATGACGCGACCGTTGGTCACGTTCTTCAATTTCGTGCGCACAAATGCGGGACCCTTGCCCGGCTTCACGTGCAAAAATTCCACAATATAATAGTATTGTCCTTCTAAATCCAGACACATGCCATTTTTGAAATCCGCTGTACTTGCCATAAATATGTTTTTTAATTAACCATTAAACTTGAAAAAAAGTAGCGAGAGGGGGGCATGATCCCCCGACCTCGCGATTATGAATCGCGCGCTCTAACCAACTGAGCTATCTCGCCATCGCTTAGCGGGCGCAAAGGTAATACTTTTTTTTGAATTATGAATTATAAATGATAAATTATTTCAAAAAAACAAAAAAATCACTACCTTTGCGCTCCGTATGAAAAAGCAATTGCTGATATTGGGGCTGTTGGTTGGGATGGAAACAGCCGCTGGGGCGCAAATGAAGCTGTCGGGCTATGCACACGTCATCTATGGGGCAAACGAAACCCCTGCGCTGGGGCTGGGCAACAAGGAGGTCAATAGTTCGTTTGACCTCGCGCGAGCCTGTATGACCGCTTCCGGCGTGCTTGGCGAGGCAAAGCAGGTCAAATATTTTCTGCAATACGATTTTGTGCAAACCACCGCCGGCTTGCTGGATTTGTATGGCGAATGGAACCCGCTCGCGACGGTCGGCGTGCGCATGGGGCAGTATAAAATCCCGTTTTCTATCGAAATGCCGATTGTGGTAACGAAAATTGAGACGATTTATGCCACGCGGTCGGTCAAGGAGATTGCCCACGGGCGGGACGTCGGACTACAAGTGTCAGGTAAAGCCTTCACTGCCAATGGTTTTCCGCAGTTGGAATATGCGGCGGGACTGATCAACGGCACGGGCAAAAATGCGAAGGAAAACAACAACCACAAAGATTTTGTCGGCACCGTTTACGTCCAGCCCGTCAAGGGCTTACGGCTCAATGGCTCGCTCTATACAGGCAAAGCCGACGGCTCGCGCGACCGTTGGACAGCCGGCATCGACTATATTGGAACGCATTTCAGCGGTCGCTCGGAATACCTCTCTGCCAACGATGGCGGCACCCGCCGCAGAGGCTATTATGGCTTGGCTGTCTGGAAGTTGGTGCCCGACAAATGGGAAATTCTGGGCAAATACGACGTTTACAACAGCAACACCGACGAGCCTAAAAACGAAATCCGCGACTTCACCGCCGGCATCAACTACTATTTCGCCTATCTGACGCGCGTACAGCTCAATTTCATCACCACCGCCGACCAAAAAACGGACGGAACAAACAATGCCGTAGCCGCTTGCGTGCAGTTATATTTTTGAAAACTTAATGAAAAAAAATGACTATCCGCAATCATATTTAAAAGGGGTAGCCAATGGCAAAATATACGGCGGAGTTTTTCCAAAGATTGTCATTGAAAAGCACCAGACGGTCGCCGGAAGGGCGGGCGGGGTCATGCACCTTCGTGCCGGCATCCACGCGGACGATTAGAAAGGTGAGGTCGAAGCGCAAGCCGATGCCTGTGCCCAGTGCGAGTTCTTTCCAAAAACTGTTTAAGCGGAACATCCCGCCCGGTTGGTCGGGATAATCTCGGAGCGTCCAAATGTTTCCCGCATCCACAAAAAAGGCAGGCTCCAGCCACGGCAGGGCTTTGAAGCGGTATTCTGCCGTGGCGAGCAGGCTGAGGTCGCCCACGTGGGTGGTGGGGTCGTCCTGCGTGCCGCCGTTGAAGGCTCCGGGACCGAGGTAGCGCGTGCTCCATCCGCGTATATTGTTGGGTCCGCCGCCGTAGTAGCGTTTTTCAAACGGCAGGATTTCGGAGTTGCCATACGGGTATGCCACGCCGGCACTCAGGTGAAACGCCAATCCGGCAGTGGGGGTGAGTTTGAACGTCTCCGCCAGGTCGATGTTTGCCTTCACATATTGGGCAAAGGAATTGCCGAACACGGCGAATTGTCCGTTTTCGAGGCGGTTGGCATCTGTGGCGTGCGAAATCCAGTTCAGGATATTGCCCGACAGTTCGGCGTTGAAGCGAATGGTGTATAAATTGCGTTGCTGCCGGCTGCTGTTCGCACTCGTGTAAATCGCGCTGTAATTGATGCCCGCCGTGAACACATCATCGTAACTTGTCTTCGTGAGCGGGTCAACGATGGTGTTGAGATATTCCAAAAACCGGTCGGATTTGGAGGGCATATAGACGTAGTTGATGTCCACGAGGCTCAGGCTTTGCGACAGCGGCTTGTTGTGCGCCGTCCAGTTAAACCGCCAGTTGAAGTTGAAAAAGTTGCGCGTATATTCCGGTCGCTGCTGCATATTCAGCCCCATGGAGTACTGTGTCTGCGAATTAAACCGCTCTGTGAGGTAGTCTTGAATCCACGGCAGGTGCATCTTCACGAAAGTCAGCGCGGGCGACAGTCCAAATTCGTAATAGTTGCTTCCCAGCCCGTTGACGGACGTGCCGCTGACAAATTCGTAGGCTCCGCGCACGTTCAGGCTGAATGTTTCGGAGCCGTTGAAGATATTGAGATTGCCATACGTGCCGTCCAGTGCCACGCCGATGTCGCCCGCCTTGTTGGTGCCCACCAGCCGCGCCTGCAACGAGTGGAAATTGCCCGGCGTGACGTAGATATTGCAGTCTAAAAGCGTCGAATCGGGATAATTGTTCATCACATATTGCACGTCTGTGCGTCCCACGCAGTCCATAGCCTGAAAGAGGCTCACGGTGCGCTCGCCGCTCAGTTCGCGATAGGTGCGATTGGGCTGCACGAGCACCTTCCCGCGGATTATCCGCGGTCGCAGAAATTTTTCCCGATTGTAATAGATGTGGATGCTGTCGCGCAGCAGGGAGTCGCGGACGACATATTTTTCCAGCGGGTCGTAGCCGCTGAACACGTTCACGCGCTTCACGGTGTAGGGGAAAATCGTGGTGGAGTCTGTCCGCACCAATTTCAAATCCACCTGATTGGATTGCAACGCCGTGTCTGCCAAGAACTGCAGGCTCTGCGCCGAAAATTGGTAATAGCCGCGGTTGCGCATCTGTGTGGCAACGCGCTGCCGCTCTTCTTCCAGCACATCCTTATCAAAAAAGGCACCGGGCTTGATTTTCGCCGCATTTTGTGCGGCGAAAACAGAGGTGATTGCTGTGGTGAATGCCGTGGTGCGGCGATTTGTCTGCCGGTTGGACGGCGGATTGGTCTGCGGATTTCTTTGTCGGTTGCCTGCGCGCTGCAACTGCGGAACGGCTTGCGTATAGTTGCGGACGCGGTAAGGCTCGCCGCTGTGGATTTCGTAGGTGACGGTCGCTTTTTTGTCGGCGGTGTCGGTCTGCGCCGTTACGGAGGCATTCAGATAGCCCAAATTTTTCATTTCCGTCTCAATTTCATCCACCGAGGGAGCCACGCGACCGGCATTGTAGATGACGGGGGCTTCTCCGATTTTGCGGATAAATCTTTTGACGAAATTGGAGTCGTTACTTACTATATTATATACCCGCACGCCAAATTTAGACGCATTGGGTTGTTGCTGAACGTAGGATTGCATGACCGCCGGTTCCACGCCCTTGCCATCCGCCTTCACCTCCACTTTTTCCAGCAGATACTGCCCCTCAGGTATGTATTTCGTGGGGCTACAGCCCGCAAGGAGCAGCAATAACGGTAATGTGTTTGCAATGTTTGCTTTCATCGCCGCAAAGTTACACAATTTTTTTTGAGATTTTTAGCGGAAAAATTTGGAATTATCAAAAATAGTGCGTACCTTTGCGGCATAATTCTCTAACGAATGAATTTACATTTGAGAAAAGCTGTTGATATATTGTTTGTATCCTGCCTTGTGGTAGGGCTTTCGGCGTGTGCAACCCATTTGATTGAGGACAATTCCAAACTGACGGAAGAACCCAAACCTGTCGCGCCGGCCGGTCCGTGGCAATTGGACGATGCCACGGTGGAGGCGATGGTCAAAAGCGGCGGCTTAGTCATCAATTGGATTGACCCGACAACCGTAGTTGACGACCTTAACATCCGCGCGACCGGTGCTCAGCTCAGAGCATCTGACACGACGACCATCGGTCCGGGTGGAACAGTCGGAACAGGCATCCCGGGGATTAATCCCGTTGAAGTTGAACTGGATTTGCTGCTGAAGATATATCGAGCCAAATGGGACTCTTTGAAAGCAAAAATCGAGCCGCGCCCCTACGTTTACAGCAAAGGAACGGCAACCGAATTGAAAGACTATAAAACCGACAGAGTGAAAGAGGTCTATGACTGGTGGTTTGAAGATAAAAGTCACAATGTTAATCCCAATGGGAGTCCTTTCCAACATTGGCGAATGAGAGAGTCACATGAAACTAAAAACGTTATTTTGGTTGTTGACCGCTATTGGAACAGTGCAGACAAGGGCGGCTGGAAGCATGTTTCTTTGGATGCAGATAAAACCGCGTGGATGCAAAAACCATACACCACCATGCGCCAGATAGGCTATCAGAAGATGTATAAGGAACTTGACACGTTTAGAGGGGAGTATCGGACATTGCTTGAAATCAACAAACTTTTTTTCACCGGCGACTTGGTCGCCACGCTTGCGCTCCCCAACTCCGACCCGCAAAAGGCTCCTTCGCTCTTGTATAGGGAAATTGAGACCTTTCTGAATTCCAATTATGACTACGACACACCTATCTACGAAAGTGTTTACGTTCCCGGTCAGCCCATATCCGAAATTTACCACCCGGATGGAGTTACGTCTGCTACCGATGAGGCTGTTTACGGCAGATTTTGGGATGCCACCAAAACATTGGACAGTCTTGGATACGCCCTGGTGCAAAAGCCCACCTTGCCTACCACGCACCCGGGAGCAACTGACATCTACCCAACCGGTCCTTATATGTCTACCCCAAACAAGCCGGTTGTATTTACCGAGGGCGTTGCCCGGCGAGGTATGCTCTTTGAATTTTTCCTTGGCAATATCAACGGTCCGGCTCAAAGACCACAGTGGTATCCAACGGCAACTCTTCCCAAAGACCTGACGATGTTCGTTTCCGAAAAAAAGAAATTTACTCTTATACCCGATGAACCCAACTCGGCTCCGCTAACGGCGGTATGGACATCTTCCGCGCCCGATACGGTGAGGGTGGATTCTATTACTGGGGTGGTAACTGCCCTCAAAAGCAGAGATGAACCCGTTATCATTAAAGCTAAACTGAACTCCGGCGACTCCCTGTTCTGTGCAGTAACGGTTAAGATTCCCAACACATGGTATATCAGTTCAACCGGCTCCGACACCAAGGCAGATGGAACCCCTAACAGCGGCTTCTATGCCAACGAGCCGCTTGCAACACCGCAATTTGTTTTCGACGATATAAATAATCCGCACTCCATACACACAGTCCACGACAGCGTCGTGAACAACGCCGGAATGACCTGGCCAACGGATTCAGTGGTGCTCTTCGTTTCCGGTCTTGTAATGGAAAAGGGTGATGCACGCCCCAACGGGATGCTTAACATTGTAAGCGGCGGAACCACTCCTTTCCCAACCATTGAACTTCGGGGCAATCCTGCCTATCCGGGTACACTTCATGCCAATTCCAAACACGGCGTACTAACCGTTAATATTGACCCGTCAGACACCGTCAGACTGGCTCCCGGAGTTACTTTGCGAGGCGGTGCTGCCGTTGATAGTGGTGCCGGTGTGTGTGTAACGCAAGGCGTTTTCGCGATGAGCGGCGGCGAAATCAGCAGCAATACGGCTACCCGCAAGGGCGGCGGTGTGTATGTGGGGACTAACGGAGCGTTTGTGATGTCCGGCGGAAAAATTATTGGCACCCAGAGATGGAATAACAGCGGCATGGAAACCGCTATGGGGAGAAACACCACCGGCAGCGGCTATGCAGCCTCCCTGTTCTTAGAATCAGGCGGAACAGCGGAGTACAAAGACTGCCCGGATCCGCTGGGTAGTGTATTACCCCACATGAACGGAAATATTTTGCATGCTATGGATTATATTCGTGCCTATACCGACTGTACATTGCCGTCTCGGTGTGGCTTCCTGCCCCCGACTGACCCATCAGGCAGTGTGACAGTTACTCCATTTGGTGGTTCTCCGGAAAGATATGCAACCCTCGCCGATGCCATTGCAGTTGCTAATGCTGATACGAGTAGCGCAGCATCTTACACACTTGAGGTTTTAAATAATCTGAGCGAATCAAAGACTTTTGTGTTTGCCCTCGTTGGTGTGCCTATAACCCTTCAGGGCAGCGGTGGAACCGAGATAGTAACTATGACGCAACCCAATAGTAGAAGTCTGTTCACAATACGTGAAGGAGCAACTTTGAATTTGACAAATATTACACTGAAGGGGGTATCCAACAATACTTCCGCGGTGGTTACAGTAGATGCCCCGAATGCTAACTTTGCGATGGAAACCGGCTCCAAGATTACCGGCAACAGAAACATCAGCGTCAATAACTATGGCGGTGGAGCCGTGTTGGTGAAAAACGGAACGTTCACAATGAATGGCGGAACCATCGAAGGCAATGCCGCCAGTCTCGGTGGCGGAGTCTATGTGGTCGGCGATATCGGCGACGGTGTCCACGGGACTTTCAGGATGGGCGGTGGACAAATCTATGGAACTCTAACGGCGACTAATTCCGGTCCTGAAACGACCGGAACACCAAACGTTTTCATCGGCGTTGGTCTCGGTGCGTCTTTGATTAAAGAAACGGATGGCGTTGCGGAGTACATCGCCCCTCGCGCCCCTGGTAACATTTTGCCGGCTGCGGATAACAGAGGTCCCTATTACACTGACTGCACATTGCCTTCGCCGCCGTAATCTCTCAAAAAAATGAATTGGCTGGATTATTCCATAATACTGTTTGTTGCTGCCGGACTGATTAAGGGGCTGATGGATGGTTTTGTGCGGCAACTTGCGCTCTTTGTGGGGTTGGTTGTGGCGATTTATTTTGCGGGCGAGGTGGCTGAGGTTTTGCGGACGGCGATTTTCGGGTTGCTGGGGCTGCAGATTATGCCGCCGCATCTTTTGACGGGCATTTGCTACACATTGGCGTTTGGAATTATCACGTTTGTGATTAGTTTGCTGGGGCGGTTTGTGGATTTTGCCATTAAGATGACACCCGCCCGCCTGCTGAACGTGCTCTTCGGAGGCGTGTTTGGGCTATGCGTGGCGGTGCTTTCGCTGAGTTTGCTCATCAACGTGCTGGCAGTTTTCGACTCCAAATCGATGCTCATCTCCGAGCAAACGCAACGCCAATCGCAACTGTTCGACAAAGCCAAAAGCATCGTGCCGGCGATATATCCACAAGTGAGCAACTATTTTAATACCCCCACAGATGGCAAATGACCCCAACAACATATTGGACGACCTGACCAACAAGGAATACGAATACGGTTTTTCAAGCGACATCAACACCGAATTGATTCCCAAAGGGCTGAATGAAGACGTTGTGCGCCTGATTTCGTCGAAAAAA
>BNTR01000124.1 GCA_025996755.1 Bacteroidia bacterium | reverse complement strand
ACTTTCCATATACTCTCCATCCCATACAGGTCTCCATTGTCCACGGTAAAGGCGATGCTTACCTGCTGGGGAGCGGATTTTGCGAGGCTTGAAATGTATGCTACGGGGGTAGTGGTCTGATCGGGTGAAAACGCGAGCACGGCGAGCCTGAGCCGCTCACTTTCGCTCTTGCCCGGCGCGGTGGCGGAGACAAAATAATACCCTGTGCGAATATCCGTGGTGTGTGTCAGCACCAGCACCGTGCCAGCGCACGCCGCGGTCATGCCCGCTGCCTTGCCCGTGCCGGTTGCCGCCGGATAGACTTTCCATTCGGCATCAAGATACTCCTTAGTCAGGGCAAACTCCACGCTCTGCTGCTTGGCGGCGGTCTTCGCCACTGCGTTGGACAACACCCGCGGCGGGTCGGTCTGCCCCAAATCCTCGCTACTCTCGCTGCATTGACCCAGCACGAAAGGTGCCAACAGCGCAAGCACTAATCCTTTTGCGTTTGCTTTCATTGTATATGATACTTATAAATCGCCGCAAAAGTACAAAAAAAATTTATAAAAATACGAATTGCCCAAATTTTTTTTGACCCCGCTCGGAATGAAATGCCAATTTTATGCCGTTTTTGGGGGTTTTATCACTTTTTTGTGTTAAAAATTCAAAAAAACGCACAAATCCTTTGTTAATTCATTTTTTATTTCATACATTTGCACGCTGATTGCTTTTAAGGGTTAAAGGCAATGGAGCAAAATTTAAAAAATATCTAATTTAAAAACACGTTTTTATGGAAACAAAAGAAAAAGTTGTGAAGAGAGAGGGAAAAAAATCCCGCGGTATTTCGGCAGGCGTTATTATTGCTTTTGCCTTTCTGCTGGCGGTTTTGTTTTTCACGCAGATTTTGGGTGCAGACACCAACTTCAAGGGGTTTGGTGAAGCAAACTTTGACAAGGCAGGAGCACATCCGCTAAACATGCTCGGTACGATGTACAAGGGCGGTTTTATGGTGCCTGCCATTTTGACACTGTTGTTAACAGTGATTATCATGTCTGTTGAACGCTTCTTTGCGTTGAACAAGGCTCAGGGGAAAGGCAACCTGACGAATTTCGTTGCCGATGTGAAAGGCGAGTTGAAGAAAAACAACATCGCTGCTGCTGAAGCATTGTGTGCTAAACAGCAAGGTTCTGTGGCTGCTATCGTGGATGCGGGCTTGAAAAAGTACAAGGAAATGGAAACCGCAACGATTACCAAAGAGGCGAAAATCGAAGAGGTGAAAGCCGAACTCGAAGAAGCAACCGCGCTGGAATTGCCATCTTTGCAGCAGAACTTGCCGATTATCGCAACGATTTCGACGCTCGGCACGCTGTTTGGGCTGTTGGGAACGGTGCTCGGGATGATTCGGTCGTTTGGTGCGATGGGTGATGCCGGTGGAACGGATGCCGTGGCGTTGTCGACCGGTATTTCCGAAGCCTTGATTAACACCGCTTCGGGTATCGCAACGGGTGCTTTGGCTATCATCACTTACTCCTTTTTCACGGGTAAGATTGATACCATGACCTACGCCATCGACGAAATGGGATTTGCCATAACGCAGACTTATGCAGAAACTCATAAATCATAATTCGCTCTATGGCAAAAGCTAAAGTAAAAAAACAGAGCACATTCATCGACATGACGGCGATGAGTGACGTGACCGTGCTTTTGCTTACCTTTTTCATGCTGACCTCTACGTTTGTTCAAAAAGAACCGATTGATGTGAAAACACCGGCATCGGTTTCCGAAATCAAAATCCCGGAAACAAACCTGCTGACAATTTTGGTGGACGCGAAAGGAAAAATTTTCCTGAGTCTGGACAACGACAATGTTAAGCGCGAGGCATTAGAAAAAGTGGGCGAAGATTACGGAATCACGTTTACCGACAAACAGATAAACACTTTCAAATCGTTGCAAGCGTTTGGCGTGCCCATTCAGAGCATGGCGGGATTTTTGGATTTACCATCCGACCAACAGGATGCGTATATGAAAAATCTTGAGAGCGCGCGCGTGGGGATACCTGCTACGGACAACGAGTTGAGAGATGCCAAGGGTTTGGTTGCTTCGGACAACGAATTTAAACGCTGGGTGGCGCACGCAAGCAGTATCAACGACGACTTGCAAATCGCCATCAAAGCCGATAAATTGACGGAATATCCGGTAGTGAAAACGGTAATGGATGACTTGAGAAAGATGAAGAAGAATCGTTATCTCTTGATTACGAATTTGAAAACAGCCTCAAGTGAAGAAGGGAAGTAGGGTTTGGGCAATGCGCCACAACCGTACAAGGTTTAATACATTAAAAACATAAAAAAATGTCTGAAGTACAAGTAAAAGACGCAGGTGGAGGCGGAAAAAATAAACAGAAGAAACAGCAGTTGCGTGTTGATTTCACCCCGATGGTGGATATGAATATGTTGCTGATAACGTTCTTCATGTTGTGTTCTTCGCTTTTGAAACCGGAAACATTGCCTATAAATATGCCTTCCGACGTGGAAGTCAAAAAAGAGGAGCAGAATAAAGTGCGCGAATCCGGGGCTGTAACACTGCTCCTGGGTGGCGAAGATAAACTTTATTACTACACCGGTATGGTGGACGCTGCGGCTTATACCAATCCCGACTTTTTGATAGAAGCGAGTTGGAATCCGGAAAATCCCGAAAGTATAAGGCAATTCTTATTGAATAAAAATAAGGGTACGTACGAAGAAATACAGGCTTTGAAAATTCGATTGCAGAACAATGAATTTCCCGATTCGGTCTTTAGAAGACTGTCGAACGAAGTTCAGGACAAGGCAATGAAAGAGTTGAAAATCGCCCCAACGGTGATGATAAAGCCCAGCGATTTGTCGTCGTACAAAAACTTGGTGGACGCCCTGGACGAGATGTTGGTTTGCAACATCGGAGCCTATGCGGTAATTGATTTGGCAGACGGAGATAGACGCTTGCTCTTCAACAAAACGGAGAACAGCAACTATCTGACGGAGGAAGAAATTGCTCAAGCCGGAGGTGCTAAAAAATGATGGTTTTACAATTAAAAAAAGAATGAAATGGCTAAAGATTTCGATTTAACCTCGCAGAAGTGGCTGGACCTTATTTTTGAAGGCAAAAATAAGACCTATGGCGCGTATGCTATGAGGGAAGAGTCTTCGGACAGGCACATAAAATCACTGCTGATTGTGACATTAGCCGGATTGACCCTTATTTATCTGCCCAGATTGGTGAGCGCGGTGATTCCCGCCAAAGTCGCTGTGGAACAGACAGTTGAGGTCGAAATGGTGGATATGTCGGAACAGGAAGTACCGGAGGAAAACAAACTCAAGATGGAAGAAGTGGAGCCGCCCCCTCTTTTGAAGGAAACGGTGAAACTGACCCCACCGGTCATCGACAAGGACGAAAATGTGCGCGACGAAGACTTGATGAAGACTCAGGAGGAATTGACCGACACCAAGGCGCAGATTTCTGTGGCTGACGTGGAAGGGGTTGAAAAAGGTGGTGTGGACATCGCCGACCTCCAAGACCATAAAGTGGTGACGCAAGATGAGCCGGAAAAGGTTTACGACCATGTGGAAGTGGAAGCAACTTTCCCCGGCGGCAACAAGGAAATCACTGCGTGGCTGTCGAAGAATATCCAATATCCGCCCGTAGCGGCTGAACAGGGTATTCAGGGCAAGGTAATCCTGCGATTCGTGGTTGAAAAGGACGGTTCGATTGGTGAAGTTCAAATACTTCGCCCGTTAGACCCCAGCCTTGACAAGGAAGCGCAACGTGTGGTCAAAAAGATGCCTCGTTGGACACCCGGTAAGAACAACGGTCACGCCGTGCGCGTGTGGTTCAACTTGCCGATAACGTTCCGCTTGGAGTAACCAACAAACAGATGAAACGAGTTGCATCGGTTTTGATGGTAATGCTATTGGTCTGCGGTCTTTCTTGTAAAAAGAAAGACCGTCAGAGCCAATGGAACGACACTCTGAAAACAGGAATTATCCGCATCGCTGCCGATGCGGATTTTTCGCATTGGATTGACACCGAAATAGCCTCTTTTGAGGCGTACAGCGACTATCAGGCTGCCCTTTTTCCCACCTACACCGACGAAGAAGATGCCATCCGCCTGCTGACGGATGACTCGGTGCGCGTGGCAATCGTGACCCGCGATTTGGCAACGTCTGAACGCGCCAAACTGACGGCACGGCATTTAGATGCCAAAAAGCACCTTGTCGCTTTCGACGGCATCGCCGTTGTCACCAATCGCGAAAACAGCGATTCCATCCTCAGCCTCGCGACACTCCAAAAGATATTGACCGGCGAAATCACCGACTGGTCGCAAATCAACCCCAAGTCGAAGTTGGGCACCATCCGCGTGCTGTTTGACAACAAAAAGTCAGGCATCTGGCGTTATGCGGTCGATTCGATTGCACGCACCAAGACGCTCTCGCCCAACATTTATCCCCTCAACGGCGCAACCGAACTGCTCGAAAAAATCGAACAGATGCCCAATGCGCTGGGCTTCGTTAGTGCCAATTTGGTGAGCGGAGAGGTGGGCACGCCCCGCCTCCGCCGCCACGCCACCCTCCGCCTGACGCGCCTCAGCCGCAGCGAATCGGCAACGCTTGCCAACAGTTACCTGCCCTTTGCGGGCGACATTCAGGCAGAAAACTACCCCCTGTGGCGACCGGTCTATCTCATCCTCTCCGACCCCCGCATGGGTCTGTCGTCGGGATTTAGCATCTTCATCGCCCAAGCCGTGGGACAAAAAATCATCCTGAAATCCGGATTTCTGCCCGTAACCGATTCGCACATCATGGACGTGCTCATCAAAGAAGAATACCCCACCGGAAAAAAATCAACAAAAATGAAATAGCATGAAAGAAAAAGTGGCATTCATCTTCGAATGTGTGATGGCAGTGTTCTATCTGGCGGTAGCCGCCGCGTTCCTGTTCACAAAAATATTCCCGCAAGTCCAAGGCTCCGGGCGCACCGGCGTGGGGGTTGTCCTTGCCGTGTATGGCATTTATCGCGTGTGGCGGGCGGTGCGGAAAATGCTGTAATACCGAAAAAAGGTATGTATCTTTGCAGTTGATAAAATAATTGCAAAACCGCTTGCATATTTAAAACTTTGTATTACCTTTGCATAAAAAATAATTCAAAATATGGAACAGTTAAAACGAGTGCAACAGGCACAACAAGTAGAAACAGGGCAGTGGTGTGACACCGAAATGCCCCAATTTAGTGAGGAATTTCAACAATTGATTGCAGATGCAATCACCGGCGAGGAGTTAAAGGAGTATATGCACCAAGTAATTGACTCGTGGCCATGGAAAGACAGATAATTTTTTCGCCGGTTGTTAAATTGTATCTGAAAGAATTAGCTACTTTGCTTTTTGAAAAAGGCTATTTTGGAATCCCCAAGAATGCAAAAGCCTATGTAGATCGTATTGTCGATTTTATGACCGAACACATTGGAATTTACCCCGGCAGAGTGGCTCCTCCCTATTTTAACCAATATGGAAAGGATTTGGAGTATATCAAATACTCGGCAAATCGCCATACTTCGTGGTACGGCTTTTATCGACAGGAATGGAATGTCTTCTTTGTGCAACATATTACCAACAACCATGTAGCCGCGCAATATTTTGTGGTATGATTGCAGATAAGCATTTTTTAATCTTGTTAATCTTGAAAATCTTATTAAAATCATGGTTCAGACAACCATCAAATCCGCATAATAATCCGCTCCCGAAGGTGCAGGGCGAGTTCTTTTTTAGATTTGCGCCAGAGGTCGGTCAGTTGGGCAACTAATTGTTGCACTGTTTCCACTTCTTGGCGGGCTTCTGCCTCGGCGATGCGGCGGGTGAGGTCGTCCATCTGCTGTTTGAGGATGGCATCTTTGTAGTTTAGGACGGCATAGAGCACCATTTCGAGCAACTTTTCTTCTTCCGTTACCACTTTTTTGTGCTTGGAATGCACCTTGCTTTCGATGTATTTGTTGGTGGAAACGTCCACCGCAAATTGGCTGATGTCGGGGTCGGGGTGATTTTTGAAATAGGATTCCGCCACAAAGCCTTCGTCCTGATAATGGGCGAATGCCTCATCTAAAATCCTCTTGTATAGCGAGTTAGATACTTCCAAATCGTCTTCCTGCAAATTTTGCACGATGGATTCGATGACATTGACTTCAAACTTTTCTTGCGTTTCCGCATCTGTGTAGGTCGCGTTTTTTTCGCCATAGCGGACAATGTAGTAAAGGAGGTTGCGCTCGTAAGGCTCCAATGGCGACGGGGCGGCTTTGACTTCTGCCGCTTCGGACACGGGTACGGGTGGGGGCACTACAACATTGGGTTTATGCAGATATTTTTGTTGGCGTTGGTTGGCTATCGACCGCACGAGCACGCGCTCGTCTATATCGAGGAGGCGCGAACACTCCTTGACATACACCAGACGGATGATTTCTTCGGGGATGAGGGCGATGGTGGCGACGATTTCGTTGATGATATGTGCCTTTTTCACAGGGTCGTTGCCCGCGTCTTCGAGCAATAAGCCGGTTTTGAACTGCACAAAATCCTCCTCGTGGGCTTTGATATAGTCGTGAAACGTGGTTGCCGACTGTTTTTTTGAAAACGAATCGGGGTCTTCGCCTTCGGGCAGCAGCACGATTTTGATGTTTAGCCCCGCTTCGAGCAGCAGGTCAATCCCGCGCACCGCCGCCTTGATGCCTGCCGAATCGCCGTCGTAGAGCACTGTAACGTTGTTTGTGAAGCGCCGGATAAGTTGAATTTGCCCCAAAGTGAGAGCCGTGCCCGACGATGCCACCACGTTTTCAATCCCCGCCTGATGCATCGAAATCACATCGGTGTAGCCCTCCACGAGGAAGCATTTTTCCTGCTTCACAATAGCCTGACGCGCCAGGTAGATGCCATACAGCTCGTTGCTCTTGTGATAAATCTCGCTTTCGGGCGAATTGACGTATTTGGCGGTTTTCGCGTCTTTCTGCAACACGCGCCCGCCAAAAGCGACCACCTTGCCCGACAGGCTGTGCACGGGAAACATCACGCGCCCGCGAAACCGGTCTGCCACATAATTGTTGTCGCCCACAATCGTCAAGCCCACTTTTTCCAAAAAAGACTGCTTATAACCCGCTTTGAGGGCTGTTTTCGTAAACGCATCGCGCTCCTCGAAGGCATAGCCCAACTGAAATTTCTTGATAATATCCTCCCTGAAACCGCGCTCACGGAAATAAGACAGACCAATGTTTTGCCCTTCTTCGGAGGTAAAAAGTTGGTCGGCAAACGTTTTTTGCGCAAAGCCGTTGATGATAAAAAGTGCCTCACGGTCGTTGTGCGCCTGCTTTTGTTCGTCTGAAAATTCGGTTTCGTGCACCTCAATGTTGTACTTCTTCGCCAGATATTTCAACGCCTCGGGATACGACAATTGCTCGTGCTTCATAATGAAATGAACAGGCGTGCCCCCCTCTTGACAAGCAAAGCACTTGCAGATGTTCTTCGCGGGCGACACACGAAACGAGGGCGTCTTGTCGTCGTGAAACGGGCACAACCCCACCCAGCTCGCCCCACTCTTGCGAAGCGAAACGAAATCGGACACCACCTCATAAATCTGTGCCGCCGCCTGAATGCGCTCAACTGTCTGATGGTCTATCATCCTGTTTTTTTAGTGCTGAAATTCGGCTCAAAGTTACGAATAAAATGCGACAAATTGGTATTGTCTATTCCACCGTCACATTAAAACTGTCTGCCCAAAAGGATTAAAGTGGAAGCACCAGACGGAAACCCGAATTACTGTAGCCGATATTGGGAGTACTGCTGGTGTAGACGCGGAACGATATGGAGCAACTTGCAGAGTTGTACCAGTCACCGCCGCGGTCCACGCGACCGGGACCGGACGAAGCACCTGTAGGGTTGGTGGTGCTATATGGATAGGTGTTGCTAAACCAATCGCTACACAATTCTGAAACATTGCCACTCATATCATAAATTCCCAATTCATTAGCCGCTTTAGTACCTACTATATGCTTCCTGTCTCCACTGTTGTCGGCATACCATGCTACATTGCCAATCGTATTGCTGCCGCTGTAAATATAGTTGTGTGTGCTTTGTCCGGTCCCGGTCGCGTGGACCGCGGCGGTGACTGGTA
>BNTR01000123.1 GCA_025996755.1 Bacteroidia bacterium | reverse complement strand
ATTACCAGCGCAAAATGGCTGAGGGCAAACACAAAGGGGTCGTACTCAACAATGTAAAGAACAAATTGGTGCATATCATGTTTGCTCTTGTCAACAGCAAGGAGTTTTATAAAAAAGATTATATTCGTCCTGCAAAACAAGTGGCAGCTTAAAAAAAGTTAAATTAATGAATTTTTTTATGATTTTATTTGGATGTTAACATAGAATTCGGAATATTTACTTAAACATCTTGCTACAGCAGATGATTTAACTTGAACCCTTTGTAGTTCTTGACAATTTGTGTAATTTTTATGATTTTCCGCCGCTTCCAAAATTTCACTTTGTAGCAATGGATGTGAACTATTACTCAGAACATCTACTATCAAATCTATGAGTTTCATATCATTATGCAGCATTAAAATAATTAGATGAAACCGTTACTTTCTCAAAAATAGGGGTTTCATTAAAATGATAAATTTCTTCAAAATAACCATGCTCAACCATATAATTACGCAATGAAACAGAGTGTGTTGTATTCATCCAATATTCAGGACAAATAAAAATCAGCTGCCCGTTTTCATTTAGCAATTCGATGGATTTCAGGATAAATATGTACAAATAATCACATAAAGAATTGCAATATTTGTTCCACAATGGATTAGTAGAAAGTTCCTGTTTGAGATTGTCTTCCAAATTTTTCCAACGAATATAAGGCGGATTTCCAATGATTAAATCGTACGCTTCTTTAATATTTGCATTCACAAAACTTTCATAATGCACATTAGAAAAATCTTTAGCCAAATCATCATCTATTTCGTATGCTGTAATATCTGAATACCCTTTTTTCTGCAGTAAATCAAGAAAAACACCTTCGCCACAAGACGGCTCTAATATCTTAGAATTAGGCAAAATATCGGCTAAGCCAATCATAAAATCGGCAACTATCTTTGGTGTAAAATACTGACCAAATTTGTTTTTGACCTGCTGTTTTCCTGCACTTTTCATTTAATATATTTTCGGCAAAGGTTCGATTTTTTTTCTAATTGATACTTGTTTTTCTATTATTAGCGGTATTCGCTATGTAGAAAACGCATTCATTTTCTGAAAAAAATCACGGCTGTATGCCCTGCCAATAGGGATTTGGATTTTATCTGTGGTCACTTTTTCGCGATTGAACGACTTTATTCTTTGGATGGGGATGATGTAGGAGTTGTGGACGCGGATGAAGCGGGGGGCGGGGAGTAGTTTTTGTATGCTTTTCATGCTCATTGCGGGCATGTAGGTTGCCTCCGGGGTTATGATTTTGATGTAGTTGTCGCACGCCTCGATGTAGAGGATGGTGTTGAGGGGCAGTTGCACGGTTTGGTAGCGGCACTTGAACGACAGGATTTCATCGGGTGCGGTTTGTTGCGGTGTCGCTTGAATTGAGGCGGAGCGGAGCCGTTCTTCCGCTTTGGTGTAGGCTTTCAGAAAACGCTCAAAATCAAACGGTTTTAGGAGATAATCTACCACATCCAATTCAAAACCGGCGATGGCGTATTGCTCATAAGCCGTGGTGAAGATGACTAATGGCTTTTTGTTCAGCGACTTGGCTATTTGTATGCCGGACAAATCCGGCATTTGAATGTCCAGAAAAATCAAATCAGGCTCCATATTTTTGATGTAGCACAAGCCCTCCACCGAGTCGCTATAGGCTCCGAGCAGGTTGAGCGACGGCACTTGACTGCAATATTGGGTCAGCAGTTTCAACGCCAGCGGCTCGTCATCAATGGCAATGCAACGTATCATGAGGATAAATTTATTTTAAGATGAACACTATAGGTCTGTCGGTCGCTTTCGATTGCCAGCGTATGGCGGTCGGGATAGGCAAGTTCCAGCCGTTTTTTGATGTTTTCCAAGCCGATGCCCGACGAACTCATAATGTCTTTTTGTCCCTGAAAGATGGCGTTTTCGATGGTAAATTCCAGCGTGCCATCCGCCATTTCGATGTTCAGGTGGATGAAGCAATCGACGTGGGCACTTATCCCGTATTTGAACGCATTTTCCACAAAGGGGATAAACACCAGCGGCATAATCTTCCAAAAACTGAAATCGCCCTTCATATTCACCTGCAAATCAAACTTTTCGGAGGCACGCAGACTTTGAAGATTCAGATATTCGTTGAGCATTTTGATTTCCTTTTCCAGCGGGATGAAATTTTTATCACTCTCAATGGTTACGAATCGCAGGAAATCGGACAGCGACAGGATGGCTTGGGGAGCTTTATCGTCCTTGCTAAGAGCCAGATAGTAGATACTGTTGAGGCTGTTGAACAAAAAATGCGGGTGAATTTGCGATTTGAGAAACGACAGTTCGGCTTCCACCTTGGAATTTTCCAACTCCGTGAGCCGCCGCTTTTCGTCGTACCACTGCGTGAGCACTTTCAGACCGCTGCTGATGGTGAATACGATAAGAAATTGCGTCAGGCGGGTGTATAGTTTCAACTGCTGCATCATATCACCCCTCGAAAACGGCTCCGGTCGGTGGTGAGGCGGCATATCCGGTCGATGAAACGGCATATCCGGTCGGTGATGCGGCATCTCTGCGAAGAAATGTTGGGGCACAAGCCGCATAATCACGAAGTAGAGCAGCAGACCGCCGAGCGTGATTCCGATGAAAGCGAGGATTTTCTTTTTCGACAAAAAGTGGGGGACAAACACATTCAGATTCAGATAAAAATAGGCGAGCAAAAACAGATTACTCACAATAAAAACCCCCGGATGCCGCGAAATCGCCGCCAACATATTCGTATCGTTGATAATCGGAGAGGCAATAAAGATAATCCACCCAACTGAATGCGCGAAAATCAAAATTGCCTTCTCTTTTGAAACCTGTAACATCGTTTGCCTATTTCACTGTAAATGATTGACTTGTGCCGCCGGAATAGGTGCCGCCAAGGTTGTAGCCGTTCACGGTGGTGCCACCGGTGATTGTGCCGCCGCTATAAAGTGAGTAGGACGTGCCTTTTGCAAATTGTGCCGTTGAAAGTAGCAATACAAAGCCGCTTCTTCCGCCTGTGGTTGCCGGAACTTGATAGAGCAAAACCCATTCGCCTGCCGCATTCTTAACGCCAAGTTGCGTGGATGCGGGCACCGATGTCAGCGTGATAAATCCTTGTGTTGAAGCGGTTGAAGGACCGCCGCCCATAGATTGCGAACCGGCACCGATAACTGTTCCCCCTTTGATTAAGAAGGTGTTGTTGTCGCAATCGAGACCTTCTTCTGAGGCTTGCGAAATAATCGTTCCGCCTGTAATTGTAATGGTGCCATTGCTGTCGATGCCGTCGTTGCCCGTTGCTTTGCAGTAGAGGCTTCCGCCGTTGATTTGGATGTGTTTTGTCGCGTTCAGGCAATCGTCAACGGTGCTGACTTCGATGTTGCCGCCGTTGACGGTCAGGGTTGCTTTGCTTTCCAGCCCTTCGCCGCCGTCGGTTGTGCCGGTCAGGCGAAGTGTGCCGCTATTGACCGTCATATTGCCCTCGCTTTTGATGACTTTCGGATTGGCATAATTGCCGTTATTCATTCCACCGCCTTGTCCGGGGCGACCGCCGCCGCTTGTTGTGCCTGTAACGCTAAACTTCGCGCCGGTGGTTTTTGCCGTGATAGTGAGCGCGCTGTTGCTTGCGCCCTCCTTGCCGATAGTCATTGTGCCGTCAGCCGAAATGCCTTTGCCGGCAGTGCCCGAACTGCTGCAAGTGATGGTGCCGCCCAAGAGCGATATATTGGCATCGCTTTTGATGCAAGCCGCCGAATAGGAATCTTTTGCGCCTGTTTCGGTGGTGTAAACTGCGCCGTCGCCTGCTGTCGCGATGTTGATTTCGCCGCCTGTTATGGTAATATCGCCGTCTGCCGACATACCCTTGCCGCCGTTGGCTGCTTTGAGGCTGTTAATGGTGATGGTGCCGCTGCTGACGGTGATGGTGCCGTCGGCTTTGATGGCGGTGCAATAGGACGGGTCGTAGCCGCTGCCGATTGGTTCGAGGAAGGTTGCGCCGGAGGTTTCTATTGAGATATTTCCACCGTTTATGGCTACATCTGCCTTGCTGCTGATGCCTTTCGACTGCGCACCGGACTCCTTTATCGTGACGGTGCCGCTGTTCACCGTTACGCCCGCGTCGCCTTTGATGCCTTTCACATCCTCTGCGGTGGATGTAATATTGATATTGCCGCCGCTAATAATCGCCGTGCCCGTGCCGGCATCAATGCCATCGCCCGAAGCGGAAATATTCAGCGAGCCGCCCGATTGCAAAAATCCAACTTCGGCGTGGAAGCCATCGGACACCGCCGACGTAACGGTAATGTCGCCGTCACGCACCGTAATGCTCTTTTTGCTGCTTGCAATGGCGTGTTTTGCCGCACCACTGATGCGGAGTTTGCCATAACCCTCAAATTCGAGCGAGCCGCTTTTGCTGATGAGCGTGGCGTTTTCTTCGTTGGTCGCATGGTCGGACAGGATGCTGTTCCCTTTCAGTTCGACAATGGTCGCGCCTTCATTTTTCGTAATCTGAATGGGCGGAAGTTTCGATGCAGAGGTGATTACCGCGCTGTTCAACGTCAGACGGAGCGTATTGGGATTGACTGCATTGTTCTGAATTTTGAGCGAACCGTTAGATGTTGAGCCGGAAACATCAAACTCAACCACTCCCGTTGCAGAGGAAGCAATCGTAACGTCCGCGCCGCTTATTTCCGCTGTAACGCTGCCACCCGCCGGAAGATTGCGGACAGTTGCCTCATTACCGGCATAAACAATAGTTATGGCACTGCCGCTTATCACGATGGGCTGCAACGTAAGATTTGGCACCGTAAGATTGGCGTTATTAACCGCGACATCGGTAAGTACTCCCGTTTCGTATCCGTCAAGCGTAAAGATGATGTTGTATGTGCCTGCGGGAATATCGGTGAGCGTATATGCACCGTTGGCACCGGTCGTTGCAGCCTGCCCAACGCCGGTATTGTCGCTCGTCTTGCGGATTTGCACGGAAACGCCCGCCGCCGAGCCACCGCCCGACAGACTTGCCACACCGCTAATCGCGTAAGTCGGCACAACGATTTTCTGCAAAATAGCATCTTTACCGCTCACGTTGCCGTTTAACTGAAAGTCGGCAATAGTTTCCGTTTCATAACCATTAAAGGTTACAACAATTTTGTACTCACCCGCCGGAATGCCCGAAAAGGTGTACGCCCCCGCCGCATCGGTGGCAGTTTGTCCGAGATTGCTACCGGTAGCATTTTGAAGTTGCACGGATGCGCCGGAAGCCGCACCGCCATCGGATTTCGTAATCGTTCCGCCGATGCTGTATGTCGGCGTGTTGTTTTCCCCCGGCTGCTCATCGTTTTTCACTATCGGCTCGTCGGAACTGCAGCCGAAACTTAACCCTAAAATAGTCCCTGCGCACAGCGCGAAGACAGCCTTCGCCATCTTTTCAATCCTAATTGATAATCTTTTTGTTTTCATAATGAATCTTATTTTGGGTGCAAAGTAACAAAAAATAGTTGAGACCCCGCTCAAAGATTGGGTAAAAAGCCCAAACAAAATGATTTTCGGCATTATGATGTTTGGTGTAGCAGGGATGCGAGATTTTATTAACCATAATTTTATGCCTTTGCGTCTAAAAATTAACAAACGGGCGGAGACAGTGTTTGGTTCGAATGTGGTCCCTCCCCCCAAAAAAAAGACACTTGCTTTTGCATCTCAAAAAAAAACAGTACTTTTGCACTTCAAAAAGGCATGACGATGAAAATTGAGCAACTCTATCAGATTTTTCAGTGGCATCCGGTGATTTCGATCGACAGTCGCAATTGCCCGCAGGGTGCGATTTTTTTCGCCCTCAAAGGCGACAGGTTTGACGGCAACGACTATGTGCAGGATGTGCTCGCGGCGGGGGCGGTGTTTGTGGTGGCAGACGGCGCAAAGGTGCGATTGAACGCACCCAATATCATAAAGGTGGACAATGTGCTGCATACGCTTCAGCGGTTGGCGCACTACCACCGCACACAGATGCCTGCAAAGGTCATCGCCATCACGGGCACTAACGGCAAAACCACCACCAAGGAGCTGATTGCCGCCGCGCTTTCGGCGAAATATCAGACGCTTTATACGCAGGGCAATCTCAACAATCACATCGGGGTGCCGCTGACGCTGCTGCGACTGACCCCCAAAGACCGGTATGCCGTCATCGAGATGGGTGCCAATCATCCGGGCGAAATTCGCGACCTGTGCGTCGTTGCCGACCCCGACTGCGGGCTGATTACCAACGTGGGCAAGGCGCATCTGGAGGGATTCGGCTCGTTTGAAGGTGTCGTGCGCACCAAAACGGAACTTTACGACTACCTGCGCAGCAAGAACGCGCCGATTTTTGCCAACACCGACAATCCTGTTTTGAAGGAGCACCACCGCGATATGCGCGTCGTTTATTACGGCAGCAATGCCGAGGCGAGCATCCACGGGCGCGTCGCAGAGCCACATCCGACGCTGCAAATTGAGTGGACGCGGGGCGAAGCAACTCATGTGTGCCAAACGCAACTGGTTGGTGCCTACAATTTGGAAAATGTGCTGGCAGCGATTTGCGTGGCAAGCCGGTTCGACGTGCCGGACGACGCGATTAACGCCGCCCTGGCAGCCTACACGCCCACCAACAACCGGTCGCAAATCCTGAAAACAAAGTTCAACACCGTGATTGTGGATGCCTACAATGCCAATCCGAGCAGTATGCAGGCGGCTTTGGAAAATTTCAAGCAGGCGAGCGACTCCCCGAAGATGGTGATTCTGGGCGAGATGAAAGAATTGGGTGCATACAGCCGCAAGGAGCACAAAAAAATCATCGACTGGCTTCGCGATTCGACGGAGATAGCAGGAGTGCTGCTGGTGGGCAAAAATTTTGAAAAATGTTCGGACAATAATCCGTTCACGTGCTTTGAAACGACTGCTGGATTATTAGCCCATTTGCAGCAACGACCCGTCAGCGGTTGTTCCATTTTAGTCAAAGGCTCGCGCACCAATGGCTTGGAGGCGGTTATTCCGTTTCTTTAGAGCGGGCGTGTTTCCGGAGCAGCGTGTCTGCCATCAGTAAGAGCAAGACAGTCAAGCCGATAGCAATCAGGTTGGGGTCTAAATTCAGGTCGATTTTGGGAAAAGTGAACACGAATGTGAATCCGGGAACGTAGATGCGGCACAAATAAATCGCCAGTGCCGGCAGCAAAATCATTGCGCAAATGCCCGCTGCAATCTCCTGACTTTGACAATGCGACCCCTAAACGGATTTCCAAAAATTTTCGTCAAAAAGTTTGGCGATAGCCTTGTGTCTTGTGGTTAGCAACATCGCTTTTATACTCTTTTCCCAGTCGTTTTATGCCCTTTTCGCGATTGTAGCGGTCTTTCTTTGCCCTGTTTTCAGAATAACCGACAATCAGGCGGGATGTGGCTGTTGAAGGATAGCCACCTGAACTGACCAATAAGCCCAAGACTATCTGTGGACAGGCGTGTTTCCCGTCCTTTGAAAATCCCGTTTTACGCAGTTCATCGGCAGTGTCGGTTTCAAAATAAAGCGTGGTTACATCGTAAAACACAACTCCGATTTTTCCTCCCAAGATCCGGCGGGTATGTTCAACGCTATCTTCATCATAATACGACTTCAAGTAATCAACCGTTGCCACCTTGCTGCGAGGCTGACAAATACGCGATACAACCAAATGTTTCAATATTTCATCGTCAATTTTGTCAAAACCAACCAATTGCCGTTACATTTGGAAACGATTACCACACTTGTCGTCCCTGACCGATTTTTCTTTTTCTTTACAAACATAGTGCAAATATAGCTCTTTTTACGGCTTGCGACCCCCATTTTGGGGTCGCAAAATTTGTAAATAAAACAAAATCAATTAGTTAGAAATTTTATCTTTTTAAACTGTCAAAGTCAGGAAAATGATATTTACTTTCTTTGATGCCTTTTGGAGCTGGAGGATATGCTGCTAAAGGGGGAGCCGAGGGTGGATTAAATTTATTGGTATAGGCGTTTAGGTCGCCCTTGTTAATGTATTATATTTCAATCTTATAGACTCATGAAAGACCATTCTTTTAATGGTCAAATCGAAGATTGACCCCATAAAAGCCCTTCTATTGAACCGATAATGGTATTCATCAAGATAACCCTGCAATCTTTCTTTGGTACAATGATGGTGAATTCCTCTTAGCCAGCCTTGTATGTTCATAATGTGAA
>BNTR01000122.1 GCA_025996755.1 Bacteroidia bacterium | reverse complement strand
TGATATACAACGTAAACAACAGATTATTGTTGTTTAAACCAATGGTTTTTTATTTTTTTCAAATATTTTCCCCTCATTGTCCAATTGATTTTCAGTCAATTATAGCTTAACTTAATGACATTGGGCTTCAGCCTACGGCAGGGTACCCTCCTCGTCCATAGTCCCGCAGGGGACGACACTACCAAGTGTCACCCCTGCGGGGTGAAGGTCGTGTGTGGCGGGCTGTCCGTAGGCTAAAGCCCACGGTTAATAAAGTGCTGTCCTTGCAGGACAAAACCACAAATTACTTTATGATGCTATTTAGTGGTATGATTGTGGATAATCATAAAAAAGTTGTATCTTTGCACCCAAAGAAAACATTAAAAAAGCAATGGATAAAGTGCACGGTATTGATTTGAACATCGCCAATTGGCAGCAATTGTTGGATACGTTTTTGACGGATGCCTTTAATATAGGGTTTAAAATTATTGTTTGCATCATTCTCTATATTGTTGGGCGCAAGCTGATTAAGTGGCTCGACCAGGTGATGAAGAGGTTGATGCTGGCGCGCAGTTTAGACCTGTCGGTGTCCTCTTTTTTGCGCAGTTTGGTTAATGTGTTGCTGACGGTGGCGATGCTGATGGCGATAATCAATTTTTTGGGCATCAACACCACCTCGTTTGTGGCTTTGCTGGCGTCGTTTGGCGTTGCGGCGGGTATGGCGATGAGCGGCACGCTGCAGAACTTGGCGGGCGGCGTGATGATTTTGCTGTTTCGCCCGTATGACGTGGGCGATTATATTCTGGCGCAGGGTTTTGAGGGCACGGTCAAAGCCATTCAGATATTTAACACGGTGATTGTTACGGGCGACAATCGCACGGTGTTTATCCCCAACGGCATTTTGAGTGCCAACACGATTGTGAATTTCAATAATCAGAAAAATCGCCGTGTCGAGTGGGTCGTTGGCGTGGATTATGGCACCGACTACGATGACGCAAAGGCGGTTGTGCAGCACATTTTGGACGAAGACAGGCGCATTTTGCGCGAGCCGGCATCATTCATTGCCGTCAAACAGTTGAACGACAGCTCGGTAGACATCCTCATCCGCGCGTGGGTGCTCAAAGAGGACTATTGGGACGTGCATTATCACATCAACGAGCAGGTCTACAAGGCATTTGCGGCGCACAATATCACCATTCCATTCCCGCAAATGACGGTGCATTTGGCTGATAAGTAAGAAATTAAAAAAAAATTAAAAAAAAATGCAAAAAAATTTGGAGAATAAAAAAAATAGTTGTACCTTTGCGCCTAATTTCAAAGTGAAAGGAAATTAATAATAACAGTTCTAATAAAAATATTTGTATGAAAAAGAAATTTTCTTCGGTTTTAACGATGGCTACAATGGCTGTGGTTGGCTTTTCGTCTTGTGCTAGTTTGAAGCCCTTAGCTTCTGAGAACATCGAGGCTAAACCGCAACCCCTGGAGTTGGTCGGAGGTCAAGTGCCTGCGACAATTAACGTAACATTTCCTGCGAAGTGGTTCATCAAAAATGCAACGGTAGAGGTAACTCCCGTTTTGCGCTATGACGGCGGCGAAGCCGCAAGTACTCCTTACACATTCCAAGGCGAAAGCGTCACCGGAAATGGTAAGGTAATCTCTCAGAGTAATGGTGGCAACGAAGTGTTGTCAGCATCTTTTCCCTATGTTGCTGCCATGCAGAAATCAGACTTGTATCTGACTTTCAAAGCAAAAGCCGGCTCGAAAGCAGTTGCCTTTCCTGACATTAAGATTGGCGACGGCGTGTTGTCGCTCGCAGCGTTGGCAAATGCAAAGTCGGAAGCACCGGCAATCGCTGCCGACAAGTTCCAACGCGAACTGACAGCGGCTCACGATGCCGACCTGTTGTTCGCCATCCAACAAGCGGAATTGCGTGCAAGCGAATTGAAAAAATCAAATCTTGCCGATTGGAACAAAACAGTGAAGAGCGCACAAGCGGCTCCCAATCAGTCGGTTGACATCGAAATTTCGGCGTATGCTTCTCCCGATGGTGGCTACAAGTTGAACGAAACATTGGCTGCAAGACGCGAAGGCACCACGAAAAAATATGTGGCTGCCGAATTGAAAAAGAACAAAGTGAAGGCTCCTATCAATGCGAAATATACCGCACAAGACTGGGAAGGTTTCAAACAGTTGGTCGAAAAATCAAACCTTCAAGATAAAGAATTGATTTTGCGCGTCTTGTCGATGTATTCAGACACCGAACAACGCGAACGCGAAATCAAAAACATCTCAACGATTTATTCTACTTTGGCTGACGAAATTTTGCCTCAGTTGCGTCGTTCACGTTTGACTGCCAATATCAAAACTATCGGCAAAACGGACGAAGAAATCTCTTCATTGGCAGCGTCTAACCCAAGCGCGTTGACTGTTGAAGAATTGCTTTATGCTGCCACGTTGAAATCAACGCCTGCCGAAAAAGCAACTATCTACAAAAAGGTCATCGAATTGTTCCCCAACGAAGCCCGCGGCTACAACAACTTGGGTGTAGCAGAATACACTCAGGGCAATGTTGCTGCCGCTGAAGAACAGTTCAAAAAAGCCGCTAACATCGACAGCAGTTTGCCGGAAGTGAACCTGAACTTGGGCTATGTAGCCCTTGTGAATGGCAACCGTGCTCAGGCAGACCTGTACATTTCCAAAGCATCCGGTGCAAAAGGATTAGGCAACGCTCAAGGCTTGTTGGCTATCTTGGATGGCAACTACGCTAAGGCTACACAATCGTATGGCAACACCGAAAGCAACAATGCTGCAGTAGCTCAAATTCTTGCAAAAGATTACAGCAAAGCAACTACCACATTGAATGCAGTGGCTAAGCCGGACGCTACCACAGACTATTTGAAAGCAGTCGTAGGCGCGCGCACCAACACTGTGAATCAGGTAACAACAAACCTGAAAAGTGCAGTTGCCAAAGACTCGTCACTTGCCAACAAGGCATTTAACGACCCTGAATTTGCAAAATATCTGAAAGACGCAGGTTTCTTGCAAGCAATTGGAAAATAATTTTCGAAATAGAGTAGTTTTCTAAAAGGAAAAAAGTCCGCGCACAGCGGGCTTTTTTCTTTTCAT
Organism: Bacteroidia bacterium; assembly: GCA_025996755.1. Taxonomy (GTDB): domain Bacteria; phylum Bacteroidota; class Bacteroidia; order Bacteroidales; family Azobacteroidaceae; genus Azobacteroides. Next base: position 5,407 of record BNTR01000122.1, on the reverse strand, counting down.
ACCGTTTTCGCCTCCTGCCAAAACGTTTCCATTTCGGCGAGGGTCAGGTCTTTCAGGGATTTGCCTTGCGCTTTGGCTTGCTGTTCAATGTGATTGAAGCGGGTGATGAACTTCTGATTGGTGCGTTCAAGGGCATTGTCGGGATTGATTTTGTAGAGGCGGGCGGCGTTGATGAGGCTGAAAAAGAGGTCGCCAAACTCGGCTTCCATCTTGTCGGCATCCATCGCGGCGATTTCGGCTTGAAGTTCGCCAAATTCTTCGCTCACTTTCGCCCAAACGTCCTCTTTCTGCTCCCAATCGAAGCCTGCGTTGCGGGCTTTGTCCTGGATGCGGTGTGCCTTCGGCACACTCGGCAAGCTGGCGGGCACGCCCGCCAAAACGGTTCGGTTGCCGCCCTTCTCCTTCAGTTTGATTTGCTCCCAATTTTGCGACACCTCGCCGGCAGTGTCCGCCTGAACATCGCCATAAATATGCGGATGTCGAAACATCAGCTTGTCGCACAGCGCATTACACACATCGGCAATGTCGAACTGCCCCTTCTCCGAAGCGATTTTGGAATAGAAAATAATGTGTAGCAACACATCGCCCAACTCTTTCTTAATCTCCGGAAAATCATCCTTGATGATGGCTTCGCAGAGTTCGTAAGTCTCCTCAATCGTGTTGGTGCGCAGGCTCTCGTTGGTCTGCTTCCTGTCCCACGGGCATTTTTCCCGCAGCTCGTCCATCGTGTCGAGCAGTCGCCCGAAGGCTTGCAACTTTTGTTCTTTTGTGTTCATTACCGGCACCCCTTAAATGATGCCTTGCGCCATCATCGCGCGCGCCACCTTCATGAAGCCTGCTATGTTGGCGCCTTTCACGTAATTGACATAGCCGTTGGGCTGTTTGCCGTATTTTACGCACTGCGCGTGGATGTCGTTCATTATTTGGTGCAGTTTGGCATCCACCTCGTCGGTTGTCCAGGAGATGTGCATCGCGTTTTGGGTCATTTCCAAGCCTGACGTAGCCACACCGCCTGCATTGACCGCTTTGCCGGGACCAAACAGGATGCCTTTTTCGATGAAGAAATCGACCGCTTCGTTGGTGCAACCCATATTGGAAATTTCGCCGACACACGTTACACCATTGGCAACCAATGTTTTAGCATCGTCCAAATTCAATTCATTTTGAATCGCACACGGAAGGGCAATATCCACTTTTTGTTGCCAGGGCTTTTTGTCTGCAAAAAACTCTACGCCGTACTTTTTGGCATAAGGAGCCACGATGTCGTCGCCGGAGTCGCGGAGTTCGAGCATATACTCGATTTTTTCACCTGAAATGCCGTTCGGGTCATATATATAGCCGTCGGGACCGGAAATCGTAACCACTTTGCCGCCCAATTCGCCTGCTTTCAAAGCGGCACCCCACGCCACGTTGCCGAAGCCGGAAATCGCAATGGTTTTGTCTATGATGTTTAAGCCCTTGCCTTTCAGCATATTCTCTACGAAGTAGATACCGCCAAAGCCGGTGGCTTCGGGGCGAATCAGTGAGCCGCCAAATTCCAAGCCCTTGCCGGTGAAAGTGCCGGTGTGTTCGCCCGCCAATTTTTTGTACATACCATAGATGTAGCCGATTTCGCGACCGCCCACGCCGATGTCGCCGGCGGGAACGTCGGTGTCGGGACCGATATGTTTCCACAATTCCAAGACGAAAGCCTGACAGAAACGCATAATTTCGGCATTGGATTTGCCCTTCGGCGAGAAATCCGAGCCGCCCTTGCCGCCGCCCATAGGCAGGGTTGTGAGGGCATTTTTGAATGTCTGCTCAAAGCCCAAAAATTTCAGCGTCGATAGCGTAACCGATGCGTGGAAGCGCAAACCGCCCTTGTAGGGTCCAATCGCGTTGTTGAACTGCACGCGGTAGCCCAAATTGACCTGCACATTGCCGGCATCGTCCACCCAAGGCACGCGAAACGTGAAAATACGGTCAGGCTCCACCAATCGCTCGATGAGCTTAACCTTTTCAAACTCAGGGTGTTGATTATACACCCCCTCAATCGAATGAAGCACTTCCCCCACGGCTTGCAGGTATTCCTTCTCGCCCGGGTGCTTCGCTTCCAAAGCCTGTAAAATGACTTCTGTCTTCATAAAATGCGTTTATTGCGGAGAGATAGGGATTCGAACCCCAGGAACCTCGCAGTTCAACGGTTTTCAAGACCGCCGCAATCGACCACTCTGCCATCTCTCCCTGTTTCCAATTCGGAAACGGATGCAAAGGTACAACTTTTTTTTGGAATATCCAAATGTTTTTTTTGTGAATTTTCCGATGATTGTTATTTTTTCTTTTTCGCAGTAGTCGTCTTTGCGGTAGTCGTCTTTGCAGCTGCCTTTTTCGCAAATCGTCCGCCGCGCGCCGGCTTCTTCTCCGGGGCTTCCTTGATAATTTTTTGGCAGTCGGCATACGTCAATTCTGCCGGAACTGCGCCTTTTGGAATCTTGTAATTGGCTTTGTCGAACGCGATATACGGTCCGTAGCGACCGTTCAGCACCTGCAATTTGGCATCTTCGGGGAACGATTTGATTAGTTTGTTGGCATCGCGCTCCTGCTTTTCTTTGATGAGTTGGGTGGCATCCTCGATGGTGATGACGTAGGGGTCGTAGCCTTTGGGAATAGTCGTGAAGGCGTTTTCGTACTTCAAATACGGACCGAAGCGACCGATGGAGGCGGTTACGGGCTTGCCTTCGAGTTCGCCAACCGCTCGCGGGAGGGTAAACAGGTTCAGGGCTTCTTCCAGCGTGATGGTTTCGATGGAGAGGTTTTTTGTCAGCGAGGCGAATGTGGGTTTTTCTTCCGCCTCTGCCGAGCCTATTTGGGCGAATGGTCCGAAGCGACCGATTTTCACCGACACGGGCTTGCCGGTTTTGGGGTCGGTTCCTAAGACGCGCTCGCCCACTTTGTGCTCTGTTTTGGAGGCGGCAACTGCCTCTACCACAGGGTGAAACACATCGTAGAAATGCTTCATCGTGTCTGTCCACTTGACATCGCCGTCGGCTATTTTGTCAAATTCTTTTTCGAGGTTGGCGGTGAAATTGTATTCTAAGACCCTTGGGAAATTTTCCGTCAAAAAATCGTTGACCACCAAGCCCGAATCGGTGGGCATCAACTTGTTTTTGTCCGCGCCCACGGTTTCTTTCTTGATGTTTTTGGCGATTTTTTCGTTTTTCAGCACCAGCGTGATAAACGGGCGTTCGTCGCCGTCTTTGTTGCCTTTGAGCACGTAATCGCGCTGCTGGATGGTCGAAATCGTTGGTGCGTAGGTCGATGGGCGACCGATGCCGAGTTCTTCCATCTTGCGCACGAGGCTGGCTTCGGTGTAGCGAGGCGGCTTTTGCGTGAGGCGTTCGGCGGCGGAGGCTTCGGCGAGTGTTAAAATTTCGTTGAGTTTCATCGGCGGCAGCAGCGACTCCATACTTTCGTCCGCCGCTTCGTCGTCGGTGTCCTCCATATACACGCGCAGGAAGCCGTCGAACTTGATGACTTCGCCCTGCATCTGGAACTTCACGTCGGGGCGGTTGCTGATATTCACCGTCACGGTGGTGCGTTCGAGTTCTGCATCAGCCATTTGCGAGGCGATGGTGCGCTCCCAAATCAGTTTGTAGAGCCGTTGCTCCTGTGGCGTGCCTTTCACGGTGCGGTTGCTCATATAGGTGGGGCGAATGGCTTCGTGCGCCTCCTGTGCGCCTTTCGACTTGGTGTGATATTGGCGCACTTTGCTGTATTTTTCGCCAAATTCTTTGAAAATTTCCTCTTTGGAGGCGTTGATTGCCAATCCGGAGAGGTTGAGCGAGTCGGTACGCATATAGGAAATCAGCCCCGCCTCGTAGAGCCGTTGCGCCACCGACATGGTTTGCGACACCGAGAAGCCGATTTTGCGGGCGGCTTCCTGCTGCAAGGTGGAGGTCGTGAACGGCGCGGCGGGCGATTTCTTGCCCGGTCGCGTGTTAATATCTTCAATCGTGAACGTGGCGGTTTTCAGGCTTTCGAGAAATGCCTGCGCCTCCGCTTCTGTCTTAAATTTCTTGTTGAGTTCCGATTTCACGGTCGTTTTGCCATCGGGCAGCGTGAATTGCGCTGTTACACGGTAAAAAACCTCCGCATCGAACTTGTTTATCTCGCGCTCGCGCTCCACAATCAGCCTCACAGCCACCGATTGCACCCGTCCGGCAGACAACGACGGGCGAATTTTGCGCCACAGGATAGGCGACACCTCAAAGCCCACGATGCGGTCTACCACGCGCCGCGCCTGCTGTGCATCCACCAAATTGAGGTCGATCTTGCGCGGATTTTCAATCGCACTGAGAATCGCCGATTTCGTGATTTCGTGAAACACGATGCGCTTATAGCCGGCATCGTTTAGCCCCAAAACATCATACAAATGCCAAGAGATGGCTTCTCCCTCACGGTCTTCATCGGATGCGAGCCACACCATAGATGCCTCCTTAGCCGCTTTTTTGAGTTTCTTAACAAGTTCCGCCTTGTCGGGCGACACCTCATAATCGGGCTTAAAATTGTTATTCACATCCACGCACAGCCCCTTGCCGTGCAGGTCGCGGATATGTCCATAGCTGGACAGCACGCTGTAGTCGCTACCTAAAAACTTCTCAATCGTTTTTGCTTTAGCCGGAGATTCCACTATGACCAAATTTTTCTGCATCTCTCTCATTTATTAAAATTCGGCGGCAAAGGTAGTGATTTTTTTGGTAAAAATCACTACCTTTGCGGCGTTTTTTTAACAGTCAAGCATGAAAGCGGATTTTTCTAAATTGAACATCGACTTTAAGCCGAAATTGGTTACTTCCCTCAAAAATTATTCGCGGGAAAAGTTTATGGCCGACCTTATGGCGGGCATCATCGTGGGCATTGTGGCTCTGCCGCTGGCGATTGCGTTCGGGATTGCGAGCGGCGTTAGTCCCGAAAAGGGGCTGATTACGGCGATTATCGGCGGTTTCATTGTGTCGCTGTTGGGCGGGAGTTCGGTGCAAATCGGCGGACCAACGGGCGCGTTCATCGTGATTGTTTACGGCATTATTGCGCAGTTTGGTTATGCCGGATTGGCTGTGGCAACGGTTTTGGCGGGCGTGATGCTCATCGGGATGGGGCTTCTGCGCTTCGGGTCGGTCATCAAATTTATGCCCTATCCGATTATCGTGGGCTTCACGAGCGGGATTGCGCTGACGATTTTTTCCACGCAGATGAAAGATTTTTTCGGACTGACGATGGCGAGCGTGCCCGCCGATTTTATCGCCAAGTGGGGTGCCTACGCGCAGGCTTTTGACACTGTCAGTCTGCCCTCGCTGGCGGTGGGCGCGTTGAGTTTGCTTCTCATCATTGTATCGCCCAAATTTATCAAAAAAATACCCAATTCGCTCAT
>BNTR01000121.1 GCA_025996755.1 Bacteroidia bacterium | reverse complement strand
TCTCGCTGACCGATTTTTCGCTGGGGATTTTGAAAAACGAGATTGCTGCGTTTGGCTTTGGCGGCGATGTGAATATTCCGCCTTTTGGCAAACATTCGCTTGTGCCCTACACGGCTACATTTAATCCCGTCATTGAGGAATACGAGTTTAAGGCAGGCATCGCCGGGCAGTACGATTTTCCGGTGTTGTCGAGCACGCTCACGCTAAACGAACTTTCGACGGTAAACCTGTTGTTCAAAAACAAGGAAATCTACCCCAGCATCCATGCTTCCGGCACTTTGAGCGTGAACGCATCGCTTGGCAACGACACCACCAACACCTTTGCGGTGCCTTGGTTCGGACTTAGTGCGGCGTAGCGTCCACGTGTCTGTCTTACATCTACTTTTTTCCTTTACATCTACATTTATTCTAATCATTTATCTAACTATAAATAAGAAACATACAAACTATACTTACTACTATTTTTTTAATCTTACATCTACTCTTGCTTTTTACATCTATATTTTTTATTCTAATTGCCACTAACAAGTTTCCAAACAGGGTATTTATCTGTGTTAGAAGTATTTTTGATAATTCCTTCTTGTTTTGAAAGTTTTGCAACAATATTAGTTATTTTTCGCAATTTTTTTGCCATAGGTTCATCCGGCGACAGTGTAGGCATTATTAAATTTACTATATCCTCTCTCGTTGCAGAACCGTTTTGAGTAATAATCAAATCCAATATCATTTGCTTGTAATCCTGATATGTTATTTTAGAGTAATTACCCGCTATTTGCAACTCGGATGCCCAGCCTGCCACTAATTTCAATTCTCGCAAGCGGGTAATATCATCCTCACTAACAGGCAGTCTTTTTTGCACTTTATCCAATGCAATCACATCATCTAGCGACAATTCAGGGTGTTTTTTCAGTTGCCGCGAATAGTTTTCATTGATAAGTTCGCCGTGAATCGTAACCTCAGTATGGTCTTCGCCGGAAATATCGTAAGTAGGCAATGGAAAAAATCGCTCTCTTTGAATAGTAAATATTTTCTTAATGCCGCTACCAATCGTGTCTATCATATTCAAATTGACCATTGCGTTTACTAAAAACAGATTTCGATAATAGGGTTGTGGTCGGTTGTAATGAATCACTTCTTCTACCGAATCCGGAATAAAACTGCCGGCATTTTCAACAATGAGTTTGTTGTTGTATTCCAAAACGATGATACGGCTGCTTTTGCTATAATCCGAGTGAGCAATGGCATTCTGAAGCGTTTCGCGCATTACCCAATCATCGTAATGGCTTACCTCGTCGGGGAAAATGGTTGTGTCATCAATCATGTAGCGATATTTTGTGTTTCGGATACACGCAAGCACTTTATTTACGGTCAAAATAAACGGCGTATAAAAATGTTCGTAGCCTTCGGGGGCATCTTTCAAAATCCATGATATTTGCCCCACGGCGGGTGAAAGCAGGGCACTTGCCTCAGATTTTCCGAGCAGTAAAATGGCTGTATTTGTTATTTTCCCATCAAGTGTTACTCTTGCTTTATTCAAAAAGGTAATATCGTCCCAAGTATCTACATCGCTAATCAATGCCGGATGTTTCTGCTTGTATTGCTCACGTGCTTTCAGAATTGCCTTAGCATCCAAATGTTCAAAAGTAGCATCCGGCACAATGTTTTTCGACCAATCACGATTATGTGCCTGATTGCGTATGCGTTCAATTTTCTCAATATTCAGAGCAACAAGGCTTTCGTTGGCGCGACCATAGAAAAACCCCTCAAATGCAACAGGGATGCCTTGTGGTGCTGCCGGAATTTGAAACATTACAACCCTGCCTTCGGATTTGTTTAGTTCGTATATTTCGATGAAAGACAGATTTTGGGTTGTTTTGTCGGCGATTTCTTTTTTCAATTTGTCCAAGTCTTTACGTTCGGCACGGTAGCGACTGCCAACAATTTGATGTTTCTTGTTTTCTACACCAAAAATCAGCCATGCACACGGTTTGCCTTTCAGGTTGGCTTCGTTGCTCATTGCTGAGAAGTATTTCCCTATCTTGTCAAAGTCGTAGCCCTCTTTGGCTTCTTTAAACTCAATGATTTCAGTTTCTGCCCGAAGTGCAGTTGCTTCTGACAGTATTTTATTTAATTCTTGTTCCGACATGGTGACAAAGGTACACTTTTATTGCCGAATAGCCAAACCAACACTTCTACATCTACCAAATTTTCGTAAGATGCTGATTATCAGGAAAATATTTTTTTTGAAATAAAAAGAGAATAAAAAAATTACTTTTTTTTCAAAAAATTTTAAAAAAATCTCTCAAAATATTTGGTTGTTTAAAATATTTTTTGTTACTTTGCAGTCTGAATGTTAATAAATATAATGTAAATAGATTAAACTTATGGTTAAGACATAATTAAAAGCGGGTTTTCCGCACATTTGAAAAAAGCGTTGCTTTTTGTTCTTGGTACTCATTTTACCACAATTGAGCTCCGAATAGGGGTATACCATCAGGAATAAGTTAGTTGATGCCGCTTGGGCGGCGTGGGATGGCTTATCGGATGGTAGAGGCGTGGTAACCTGAGTATCAGATAAGGTTATTTTCACGCTATTTTTATTGTAAGAGATTATAAATTATAATATTATGAAACATATAAGAAAATATCGGTTACTGTTTACACTTCTCATCGCCTGCTCATCTTTGACAGGCTGGGGACAGGGGGCATCATACCCCGTGCAGGTGATGACGCAACTCACGCCACCCTATTCGCTCATTCTGTCGGATTATGCCAAGCCGGCTTCGCAAAAATTGTTCGTTACTATTATGGTGCGCGACTTGAACATTGTGAACCTGCCTGTGCGTCTGCATATCAAGATGGAAACGCTGAGCGGTATGACCGTCGAAACCGTTCCCAACATCATTACGCCTGCCATTTATCTGACCGGCGGGCTGGTCACGATGCTTTACGGCTCCGATTTGACAGACTATTTTAATATCAACAATCTGCAATTTAAAGGGTACAGCAAAGAAGATTATCGCCGCACCGGGCAGTTGCCCGAAGGTCACTACCGCATTACCGTTGAAGTGCGGCACTGGGCGACCGGAAGGATTATTTCCAGTCAAGGAACTGCCTATACTTGGATGGCACTTGGCAAGCCACCCGTGCTGAAAGTGCCCGAAGACAAGGCGGAGATGGGGAAAATTCCCGGAATGCCGCTCACGTTTTCGTGGATTCCCAACAAAGTCGGCATACCGGGCGTTATTCCACAGTACAAGTTTGAGATGTGGGAAATGCGCATCCCCGGCATCAATCCCAACGTGGTTGCAGCTTCTATGCCGACGTTTTACACCACCACGCAACTTATTACCAACTTGGTGATTCACCCTGCTACTTTGAACTTTGAGCCGGGGCTGGAGTATGCTTGGCGGGTCACGGCATTTGACCCCATCGGCGATGTTTCTTTCGAGCAGGGTGGGCACAGCGTCATTCGCACGTTTACTTACCAATGCAAATGCGAGGGCGTGAGCGATGTCAAACTTGAGCGCAAGGGACAAAACGTTGCTGTCAGTTGGAATCAGATACCCAACACACACACGTCATTTCATTTGGAAATGGAAAATCAAGCCTCCGGGTGGTCGGCAACCGACGTTGTATATTACAACAAAGCCAATTCCGGACAATTAGTGGTGGGACAAACCTACCGGATGCGTGTGCGGGCTATTTGTGATGGCAACACAATGAATCCGAGTGAGCCGACGGCTTGGCAAACGATTACAATTCCCGAGCCGCCGAAACGGGATAATTCAAAATGTGGCACACCGGTAAAATCTATTCCGGTTACTAATTATACGCTTCGCACCGATTTGCAGGCAGGCGATTTTCTGACCCACCCTAAGAGCGGTGGCAGCCGCTACACGATAAAAACAGCCACGCCGCAGGGCGATGGCAAGTTCAAAGGCATATTCGTGTCTTGGTGGGGATGGGCTGGGGACTTAAAAATTCCTTGTGAATATTGGGATTTGTCGGTAAACACCGATAATCAGATACTTACGATGAAATATCACAGTATCAGTAAAGCCGCTTTTTTGCTTGATGTGGATGCGGCGAAAGCCAAAATTGAGAATGTGACGGATGCTGTGACTAATTTGGCAAATACGGCGGCAGATGCCGTTGCCAAACTGACGACAAACACCCAAGTTAAAAATTCTGTCGAGATAAACGCCCCATTGAAAGGTGCTTTCATCAACGAAGACAAGCAATTGGTTGTTGTAACCGAAAACCCCGATGGCACTTTGACCGAAACGGTGCAGCCGACAGACAAGATGGATGCAACACTCGTAAAAGGCTCTGACGGCGAGGAATATGTCGTTACTTCCGATGGAAAGATGATGGGCAAAGAAGAATTTGCAGCCACCGGTGGCAATTCGCGCATGGTGGACAAGCAGAATGAGGAAAAAGAAGCAAAGGCTAATCCGTCCGTAACATTTGTGGCTTCGCCCGAACAGAAATACGGCTTTGACAGTTATGCAGAAAGCAAAAGTGCGATACAGAATGAGTACCCCGAACTGAAATCGGGTTACCGTCCACCGTTCAAGAGTGTAGAAAGCTTTAAGACGGACAAGGTGCAGACCAATAACACCGACAAAGATGTTACATTTCGCACTGAAATGGGCGTGCCTGTAACAGAAAGCGGAAGAACCTTAACGGTGCGTGGCTCATACGATGGCGACGAACAAGCCTTGTATGCTTATGCAGGCAAAAACGAAACGGAAACTGTTGTTGGCAAACTTAATGTGTTGAGTTTCGACACGAAAAAGAAAAAGGTATATTTGGTGAGCGTAAACAATGCCAATTTGCCAAATGCAATGACATTGCAACAAGAATTGAACCGAATTTATGCGCCTGCGGTGGTTTCGTGGGCGGTGCAGAATGCAAAAGCGGTAAGTGTAACTTTCGCCAAAGGCAAAATGACACACGGCGGTAGCAGCACTCTTTCAGTGTACAATGCCGACCAAAAGGCAGTGATAAAGGCGTTTGGCAGCATGGAAAAAGATGCTTTGTATCTGTTCTTTGTGAATAGTGTGCAGGGCAAAGAGGGTGTAAATGGTTATATGCCAATGCAGTACCAAAGCGGGTTTATTTATGACAATACCAATGCCGTGACTGTGGCGCATGAATTGGCGCATGGTGCTTTCAACTTGGCACATACGTTCAGCAGCGAAAAGTTCATCGCCGCGCAAGGTGGTACCGATAATTTGCTGGACTACAAAGGTGGCGACAAACTTTGGAAACATCAGTGGAAGTTGGTTAATAATCCGCAGAGTATGTTTTTGAAATTTTTGCAGGATGAAACGGATGCGGAAAGTCAGCAAATTTTCCACCCAATTGCTTTGAATAAAATAGTGAATTTAGCGACATATAATTTAGGAGAAAAGATAAATTATATTACTCCTGACGGTCGAATTATTGCGTTGAATAAATCAGTAAAACCCAGCTTTACCGGTATTGTAGCCAATCACGATGCCATAAATAATTCAATTTCTAAAGGTGTCCTTTTAGGTTTTGTTGAAAATGGACAAACCTATGTAGCGGTTTTTACCGGCAATTCGCATTTTAATGGTTATTACAAACAAGATGAATTTTCTGATGAAAAAGCAGTTTATGTTGTAGAAAAAAGCGAAGGCACGGTTACGAAAAAAATCCTTGCAGGCATTGAGCAAGACGATTGCAATTTGCAATTGAAAACATTTGATTATTCCAATGAGTTGTATTATCCGTTGTCTGCATCCACAGGGAAAGCGTTTATCACGTCATCTATTGTTCCTAATACCGCGACAACAGTGGGCAATGTGCTTATTGCTGATTGTAAGTTTACCTCCAAAGGGCAAGAGGTTGTTGCAACGCTCAATCGAACCGGATTTTCGGAATATGCGGATTGGGTCAATAAAATTGGTCTGCTGGTTAGTGAAAATAAAGATGAAAAATATGACGATTTTATTAAAATAGCAACCGATGGGAAAACTATAACCACGCAAGACCAAGCAGCATTAGAGCGGTTTTACAATTCGTTGGATGCTTACTACAAGGCACATGCTGAAGCCACTTTGGTAACCAATAGCAACTGCCCTACTTGCCCTAAATATCCGATTGAAGGCGATGCCTATTGGGATGAAGCAGGACGGAATTGGCTTATGAAAGATGGCAAATGGATTGACCTTTCGGGCGAATTTGGCGACAATGCAGCATGGAAGCAAGACATTGATGTGCAGGCTGTTCATAAACAATTTTATGATTATAAACTGTATCAGCAGAAAACCAACCAGCTTCGGGGGTTAGGCTATACGGATAAGGAATTGTTTGAAAAAACGTTGTGGCGCAGCACCCAATATCTGGTTGTTCGTACCCTGAAAGAACAATGGGCGGCAAATGAGGTAGGCAACGAGATTTGGATTCCTGTTTACGGTAGCCTGAGCAAAGCCTATTTCTTGGGGCAGGTATCGGAAGGCGACATGATGCTTAAAACGCAGGCGGGATTTGACGCTGTTTTTGGGATTTCAGATGTCTTTGTTGTGAAAGCGTTAGCCACCGGTTTGTTTAAATTCACGGTTTGGGCAGGCGAGAAATTGGTGGGGCAAGATATTTACTATTTGGCTAAAAAGCAGTTGCTGACTGCCCGCTTAAGTTTTATTTTATCCACCGAAGCACCGCAGGGAGCTACGACTTTCTTAAAAAAGCAAGGCGACAATATCGTTGAAATAGTCAACAAAGAAAGTTCTCGGTTTATCAAGTATGATTTGCAAACAGGAGAAATGCTGGTTTGCCGCTACTCGGATAATGTAGAGAAAACACTGCAACTGACTTATGAAGATTTCCGCACGATTTCGGTGAATACGGCAGGGTTATCTGAGGATGGTGTTGTTGAAGCGATTGTGAAAACAAGCACTAATTTGCCTTCTACTATTAGACAGATAGTGAGCAAACCGACATATCAACCATTAAGAACCATTTGGAGTAAAGATGGAAAAACTACAACATTTATTGGAAAATGGAGAGAAGATGTAGCAGGGCAAGAAAATGGTTTGCAAAAAGTATATAATGAACTATCGTCTGTGAAGGGAGAGGCAGGACAATCAACAACTGATTTGAATGTTTACATGCTTTCCGGCAAATTTGATAATCCGGGCGGATTTAATTTGCTTTCCATTGAGGGATATAGTACTACTGTAGTTGAAGCAGCGGCAAAAAAGGGAATAAAACCAAATACTAAAGCCTTTGAGGATTTTATATGGGAAACATATAATCAACCATGGATAGAAAATGCTTTGCAGCGAGGTGATGATATTGTACTGTGGAGCGACCCCACCCTAACTTCAAATCTTGAAAAATTATTTGAAATAGAAGATATTTACGGTAAATCATTTTATGGTAGAGAGATTGATTTTATTCAAAATAATGCTACAAAATATGGATATGATTTTAATAATGGTATAAGTTCAGGTATATTCACTAAACAAAAATGATATGAAAGGAATAGAGGGAAGATTTTTAATTTACGAAGAGTTGCCGAATGATGCACCTTTGGCATTTAACAAGTTGCTTGAAATATTCAGTTTCAAAATGGCTCCTGTTGATATTTACGGTGTCTATTTTAGTAATAATAGATGTAAATTAGGCATTACCAGTGAAACTGGTAGCTTACAAATTTGGTTGACTATTTTGAAATATAATATAAGTGAGATGATACCCAAATTATGTATGTTTAAAGGAGAGAAAGTATATGAGAAATACAAAAATATTGTCTTGAAAAATCGTTCAAAAGAACAAATGGAAGAATTGTCTGATTTTTTAATAGAGTATTTTGCAGAGGAGTTAAAACAGAATGATATGGAATAAAAGCAAAATTATGGAAGATATAAATAATTAAATATGGTAAATTTAGGTCAGTATTTTAAAGAGGAAGATTGGAATCGTTTTTTTGAACTAATTGTTCCTCGTGAGTTAGAAAAAAATCGTGAATTCTATGATTATTTAGATTCACTTGGAGTTTTTTCTGTAGAAATTAACAAGGTTTTGGCATCACTTTATCCTTATATGTTTTTTGGAAAAAGAAGTGTTTTTGAACGGTGGATAAACATGAAGCATACAATGTTAGATGATAATACTCCTATTGAAATTTTACAAATGCAGAATGGGGAGCAGACATTGAAAGAATACTTAATGAGATACCCACTACTAATTTAGGTGTAAAATGAATGGAGAATATGAAATAAAAAGTCAGAAATACAAGCCTCAGTTCAGCGTAGGCTCTGCCTACGTTGGATTAAAAGCAAGGCTCCAGCCTTGCGGCAGAGGAGCAAATTTTGTATAAAGAAATGATAGATAATAAATTAGATATAAAAATGATAAGGAAAATTTACATCGCAGTGTTACTGTTGTTTGTGGGGAGCGCAAGTTTTCACGCTCAAAGCAAGCAAAAAGAGGTTGTTGCAACGCTCAATCGAACCGGATTTTCGGAATATGCGGATTGGGTCAATAAGGTTGG
>BNTR01000120.1 GCA_025996755.1 Bacteroidia bacterium | reverse complement strand
CTGCCGTGAGGACGACTTCGCTTGCCGTTTTATTGACCGCAAAATTGTTCAGCGTTTTGTTGCGTCCTGCCTGTTTCCAAACATTGGCTATGGTGGGATAGTTGTTGCCGTAATCGTTGTCGGTGGGTGCGCGCCAGAAATCGGGCTGCGGACCGGATGCCAGGAGGCGGTTTTTGCCGTAGGCATAGCCATCCAATGAGCCGTTGCGCTTGTTGAAATAGATTGTTACCTCTCCGGCTTTCAATATCACCGTTCTGTCGTCATCGTCTGTCACGACTTCGACCGTGCCGATGGCAGATTTTTCAGTAAAATAGTTGTTCGCCGATAGCGCAAACTGTTCGCGGGCAATTTCGTGACCGGCGGGCACCATTTCCGTCTCCTGCTTGGTGCATGCATAGATATTTAGGTAGTATTCCGTGCCTGCCATCTTTGTCAGCACCACGCGCGGCAGGGCGATGGTGGCATCCTTTTTTGTGCCGGCGGCTTGCGCGATATTCAGATTGCCTTCGGCGGCTTTTTCGCCGTTTTTCAGCAGTTCCCATCTGAAAGCGTAATTGCTCAAATCGTTGTACAGGAAGCGGTTTTCGATAGTGATGATGCCCTTCGACAGGTCTTTGGCGTGAAAGAGAATATCCTGATACACCTTTTTCACTTCATTCAATCCCGGATGCGGCTTGCGGTCGGGGGTAATCAGCCCGTTGGCGCAGAAATTTTGGTCGTGGGTGTATTGATAGCCGCCGAGGTCGCCGCCATACGCCCAATATTTGCGTCCGCTGTCGTCGGTGGCTGCGATGCCCTGGTCAACCCAATCCCAGATAAATCCGCCCTGCATGTGCGGCGAGGTGGCGATGATGTCGAAGTATTCCTGAAAATTGCCGTTGCTGTTGCCCATCGCGTGTGCATATTCGCACATAATATAGGGACGGGTCACGTCGGTGCGGGCGGCGTATTTTTTCATATTTTCGATGTGCGGATACATGGGGCACATGATGTCGGTGTTCGCCGCCTCGCCCGCCTGTTCAAACTGCACGGGGCGGGAGGGGTCGCGCTGCTTGAGCCATTTGTATATCTCCGGGAAGACTTTGCCGTTGCTGCACTCGTTGCCCATGCTCCAAATGATGACAGACGGGTGGTTTTTGTCGCGCTCCACGGCACGAACCACGCGGTCTTTGTGCGCCTCCGCCCATTCGGGGAAGTTGGCGACATTCTGCGGTCCGTAGCCCAATCCGTGCGATTCGATGTTGGCTTCGTCCACGAGGAAGATGCCGTATTCATCGCAAAGTTTGTACCACAGCGTGCTCTCGGGATAGTGGCTCGTGCGCACGGCATTGATATTGTGCTGCTTCATCAGGGCAATGTCGCGGCGCATAGTGGCTTCGTCCTGCACGTGTCCGTTGGACGGATTGTGCTCGTGGATGTTCACGCCGCGCACCAAAATGGGTTTGCCATTGACCAGCAGTTGCGCGTTTTTGATTTCCACCTTGCGGAAGCCAATTTTGGAGGAAGTTACCTCAAGCGTTTTGCCGGCGGCATCCTTCAATGTTAATAATAATGTGTATAAATATGGCGTTTCATTGCTCCACAGACGGGGCGAAGGAATCGTCTTTGCAAAATGGGTGTCTTTTTTCGTTTCCGCATAAACGGTTTTACCCGCAGCATCCAACAATTTAACCTCTATCGTAGAGACGTGGCGCGCCGCGTCTCTACTTGGGGAATAATCTTTCAAGGTCACATCCACCGAAAACAGCCCGTTTTTATACGAATTGTCAAGGTCGCCCTTCGCAAAATAATCCTGAATGCGAATTTGGTCGGTGCTATATAAATAAACACTTCTGTCAAATCCGGATAAACGCCAAAAATCTTGGTCTTCCAGATACGAGCCGTCGCTCCAGCGGTAGCCTTCGATAGCCAGCGTATTTTTGCCCTGCTTGATATACTTCGTGATGTCGAACTCGGCGGGGCTTTTCGTCACCTCGCTGTAGCCCACTTTTTCGCCGTTCACCCAGATGTACATAGCCGCCAATCCGCTCTCGAAATGCAGATACACGCGGCGACTGTCCCATGCCTTGGGAATGTCGAAATCGCGCACATAGCAGCCCACAGGGTTGTCGCTGTGGTCGATATAGGGCGGATTTGTGGGGTGCGGATAGTTGATGTTGGAATAAATGGGCGTGCCGAAGCCTTGCAATTCCCAGTTGCCGGGCACCTTGATATTGTCCCACTTGCTCACATCGTAGCCCGCCTTGAAGAAGCCTTCGGGCTTGTCGGCAGGTCGTTTGTGCCAATTAAACTTCCACGTACCGTCCAAAGATTGGTAGTAGGGCGAGGCGGCGTAAACATCCGCAATCGCTTGCTGTTCAGTACTATACGGCAGGGCGGTGGCGCGAGCCGGCTCCTTGTTGATGCCGAAAATTTCGGGATTTTCCCATTCGGGAGTTTGCGCGTGGGCAGTTCCCAAACTAAGGAAAGCAAGCCCTGTAACTAACATTGTTCTTTTCATATTATTTCTGATAAACTCTTACATAATCAATTTCATATCTCAACGGGAATGCCGCATCGTCGGGTGTGCCGCCGTTTTGTCCGCCAATCGCCAAGTTCAGCAGGATGTAGTGCGGCTGCCGAAATGGGTTGGTGTGATTGCCGAGTGAGCCGTTTTGCGTGTCGCGCAGCAGCGTTTCGTTCAGCAATTCATCGTCCAGATAGAGGCGGATGGCTTCTTCGTTCCAATCCATTCGCCAGATGTGGAATTTAGCCGCCCAATCGGGGTCTTTGTCCGTGAATTTCGAGAAAGGCACGGTTTGCGTGTTCCATTTGGCGCGCGAGGGGGTGTCTGTTCCCCAAGCCACATTCGCCAAAATGTGCGGGATGTCCTTTATCCGATAGTATTCCATCATGTCAATTTCGCCGTTGGAGGGCCAGGGCATCTCGCGCCCAAGCGTCCAGATGGCGGGCCAGGAGCCGGAGGCTGTCGGGATTTTTGCGCGGACTTCAAACCGTCCGTATAAAAAGTCTTTCTTGCCCACCGTTTTAATACTCGCCGCCGAATATTCGGCAAATTTACGATTTTTTTTCCAATCTTTGCTCTTTTTCTCGTAATTGAGATTTTTTATTTTCTCTTTCTTGCCTTCGATGACTAACACGCCGCCGTGGATATTAGCATTGTCGGGTTGATACCATTGAAACTCCTCGTTGCGGACGAAGCCCTGCTCATAAGACCAGAAGTCGGGGTTGGGCTTGCCGTCGGTGTCAAATTCGTCTGCCCACACCAAGCGATAATCCGCAGGGGATTGCGGGTCAAGCCCGCAATGACGGTCAAAAAATGACAAATCCCATTTATCGAGCCATTTCAAGACCGGCAAGCCGTTTTCAAACAGGATGGGGAGCCAAATGTAGCGGGCATCAATCGGGTGTTGGGGTGTCCAGCGGTCTGCCATAAAGATAAACGCATCTTTTTTGCCTATAACCGGCTGAATGTAGGTGCTTTGCGATTCAAACGTGAGGTCGGCACCGGTGCCAACGGCGGGGTTGGGGTGTTCAGTCCACGGTCCCCAGATATTGTCGGCGGTGAAGAGGCGGGCGGCGTTGGGTGCCCAGCCGGTGCAGCCGGAGGTTATCATAAAGTATTTGCCGTCTTTTTTGAAAATCGCGGGGGCTTCGTTGTGTCCGGTGGGGGCGATGCGGATGTATTTGCCGGTGTGGCTGAGGTAGTCGTCGGACAGTTCCGCCAATTGCAACGTCAGGTTCTCTTCGGAGGAATAGATGTGGTAGGCTTTGCCGTCGTCATCGACGTAGAGGGTCATATCGCGCGACATTTGTCCGCCGGCGAAATCGCGGCGGGTAAACATCCCGTCAATCGCCGCCTGCTTCCATTCGGGTGTCCACCACTCCTTGAAATCGGAGACTTTGGTGGTTGCAGTGCGTTGTGCCTCCGTCAAATTGAGGGGATACTGACCGGCGTTGGGGCGACAGGATTTGAGGTACGTGAACGGTCCCGTCGCCCTGTCGCCGACGGCAACGCCCACCCGCGCCGCCTCGTAGCCCTTGCCTTTCAGTTCGAGATGAAAATACATCACGAATTTCTGCGTCTTCGCGTTGTAAATCACCTTGGGACGTTCCAGCACGCAGCCTGACACGATGTCGCTCTTGGGGTCGTCGCTGACCGGAAGAGCCACGCCCTCATATCGCCAATTATAGAGGTCGCCGGACGAATAGCAGGTTACGCCCACGAAAGCCGCGCTCGACTTTTCGCCCTTGTGCTCGCCAAAGAGATAGTACTTGCCCTCGTGATACAGGATGCCGCCACCGTGGGCATTGACGTGAATGCCGCGGTCGTCGGGCAGAATTGCGCCCGGGTAGATTGCATCCAACTTTTGAGCGGGTGCAGTTGGGGTAAAGAGGCACAGTATGCCTGTGAGAAGATGTTTCATAATCGTTTATTTTTTTATTACCTTATGTGTCGAAACCCGACCATTCACCGTTATCTTCAGGAGATAGATTCCGCTTGGATAGCGGCTCAGGCTCACTACTTGCGTGCCTTGCGAGGCATACGCGGCGAGGGATTGTCCGGAGAGGTTGAATACCCGAATGGAAGCGGGGGCTTCTGTTTCCACCGTCACGTTGTCGCCGGTTATGGTTGGATAGACTGTTGTGGCGACTGTCACATTGCCTGTTCCGGTGCCTGTGCCCGTTGTGAATGACCATGCAATGGCATCGGGATACTGCGCTAAAACGTTTTCCGCCACCTCCACTGTATATGTCTTGGACGGCTGCAATGCGCTGTATTTGATGAATAGTTTGCTAAACAATGCCTGTCCGGATACGCCTGCTACGGGGTTGCCGCTCGCATCCTTGATGGAGATGCCGGTGAGTTCATCGGCGTAGGGGATGTTTTTGTTGAACAGCACTTCGATGGGAGTGTTCACGGCGGATGCCGATGCGCCGTCTGCAGGGGTGAGCGAGAGTATTTTCACCCCATAAGGGTTGCTCGCCACGGTAAACGTCCATGTGATGGCATCATCGTAACCTGTAATAACGCCTGCCGGAATGTTCACCGTGTAGGTGGCTTTGAGTGCCAGGGGGGCAGTGTGATTGATGGTCAGGACTTTCCCCGCAATGACACCGAGCACGCCTGCCAATGGATTGCCGGTAGCCACGTTCGTTATCGTGATGCTGCCTAAATCGCCTTTGGCGGCTATCGGTTTGTTGAAAGTAACCGTGATGCCATCATCGGGCATGGCACTTGATGCACCGTCAGCCGGCATGAGTGCCGCAATTTCGACTACTCCGCCGCCGCTTGTTGCCTCCAAGAGCCATTCCAAGCGCGAGCCTTTGGTGTCTGCATAAATGGTGGAAGCCGCAGCATCTGCCTGTGGTGCCAAAAATTGGTCACCTCCGGCAAAGCCCAATGCCTGTATTTTGGTTTGCCCGTCGGAAGTGGCGATGAGCCATTCGGCTTTTGGCTCGGCGGCATTGGTTCCAAAAATGACTGTCCATGCCTCGCTGGCGTGTTGTGTCAGATATTTGCCACCAACCGAAATGTTGAAATGGTCGGCATCGGACTCGTCTTTATCTATCTTGAAAATCTGCCCTTCGCCGGTTTCGCTGCTCGCCGCAATTTTCAAAACACCGTCCACATTGGTCATGTATAAGTCGGTAGCCACGTTTTTGATGCGGAACTTCGCCGGTTCAAACACCCATTCTATGCCGTCATGCGTCTTATCGGTAAAGCACTGAGTGCCGGCAGGGTCGCCTGCGTGGTCGGGAGCCACCCATTGCGAGCCGGCATAAGCAGCCACTGCAAATCGGGTTTGCCCACTGTCGTCGGTCGTCAATACCAGTTCCGCCATCGGGTCGGCACTGCTCGTTCCCAGCAAAATGTCCCAATCATTTACCGATGAATGGGTCAGATATTGGCTATTGATTTCCAAATTGTAGCGTGCATCATTTGAGGCATCTTTGAGCAATTTAAATATTTGATAATCGCCCTTTGAATCGTAATTATCAACTTTAAGATACCCATCGGCATTTGCTGTGAGGTATAAACCTGTGTTTACGTTTCGGATGCGGTAGTCCACATCCACCGCCGGATTGACGGCGGCTTTGGTTGTGCCGCACCACAGGCAGCCAACCATGATTGATAGATATATATGCTTTTTCATCTTATTTATATTTTTAAATTATTTTATTGCTGCTTCATTCGCTCTTGTTGACCAATAGGGATTCTGATAAATCGGGGAAGTTTCGGGCGACGAGCCGTCCACGCTGCTTACCAAGAAATGCTCGGCAGCGATGGGCGACAGATAATGCGCCATTTTCCACAGATAGCCGCCCTGCTTGAACACGTCCGAAGTGGGACTTGCTTCGTAGGGCAACAAATAAAGGCTCTGTTCGCTTGACGACACATTGATGCCGGGTTCCAGCCCGCTATACAAATTCTTCATGGGTCCCCACAATTTAAATCCTTCGATGTGGTAGGGATTGTTCACGAGTTGGTCTAAAGCCCTCCAACGGCGGAGGTCAGGCATACGCAGCCCTTCTGCCAGCAATTCGGAACGGCGTTCGCGGCGGATGCTATACAATGTCTTGTCGGTCAGCAATTTGCCGCCGGAAAAAGCCGCCCAGTCATTGTTCACTTCCATACCTGTGATGGTCTTGTCAATCGTTTTGGATTGAATGTCGGCAAAAGTGACGGTTGCATTGTTGGCACGACTGCGGATTTTTTCCCAATACGTTTGAGCCGTTGCATCCAAAGTTCCGTCTTTCTCATACTTCGCCTCAATGTAATTGAGATAGGCTTCTGCGGCGCGGAACACGATGCAACCGGTGAAGGCGACATTATTGCCCGTGTAGTGTTCCTGACTGAAATTGATGCCTTTACGGATGGTGTAGCCGGTGGAGTAGCCTATTTCGGAATTACCCTCAGTAATATTCGGCATTGCTTCTACCGGAGTGGCTCGTTCGGGAGGAGTTCCCGGCTGAAAATAGTTCAACTGCCCCGGCACCTTGAGGAATATCTGCAAGCGGAGGTCTCTATTCTTCACCACACCGGCAATACTGTCATCGCCTTGATAGCCGCTGCCGGTAGCGTAAATGGGTGAACCATCCGCCATCAGGAAGTTGTCCACATAACCCCGCGTAAGCCCTATCAGGTGGCAGCCGGTATGTGTGTATTGAGGAACACCGTGATATACATCCAAGCCATAGTTGTATTGCCGCCACAGGATAATTTCGGGGTGTTTCGACATATCCACTTCGCCGAACATTTCCAAATAGGGATTAGTTTGTCCCACTGCCTGCGGCAAAATGCCGGAGTTCGTTGTAAGCGGGGTGTTGTCGGCTACTTCTTTGGCTGCTGCCATGGCTTCGCCCAAGAAATAAGCGATTTCCGAATCAATGTTAAATGTCTTGCCCTGATTGTAGTCTTTCGTAGCACCGGGCCATCCCTCGCCACCGGGTACAAAAGCGGTGCCTTTGAAATATTTTTCCCAAGTGCCTTCAAACAGTGCCACGCGCGATTTGAAGAGCAAAGCCGCTTTCTTTGTAACCCGCGTTGTCGCCACCTTGTCGTTCAGCAATGCGATGGCTTTATCCAAGTCTGCGAGAATAAACCGTGCCACTTCATTGCGGGGACTGCGCTTGCTGGCTTCTATCAATACATCCATTTCATCCGGCAATGGCTCGGTAATGATAGGGTAGTCACCAACTTTTTGCAAGCGTTTGAAGTATTCAAATGCGCGAAAAAAATAGGCTTCGCCAATGTATTGTTTGATATTGGCTTCGCTACCGGCTATTTCTCCTGCCTCATATTTGTGCACGACATACTTAAAGAAATAGTTCACCTTGTAGATGTAGGAGAACGACCAGTCGCCTCCGTCTTGTCCTACCTTGTAGTTGGCGGGCACCCATCGGTCGTCGCCCCTGCCTTTGCTTGCCATATTGTCGGTGTTGTTGTCGATGGCAAACGTGCCGTAGGAGTAGGTGCCATGCACGTCAAACGTCTGGTCGTTGGAATCGTCGCCTGTACGCGGGGCGTAAAGGTTATTGACGTAGGATTGCAACTGCGATTCGCTGTTGAAATACGCTTCAGCGGGCAGGCTGCTCAGTGGCTCCTGGTCGAGGTCGACACAACCCGTTGAGGTCAGCATCAGGGCTACTGCGGTTGTACAAAACATACTGTTTATCTTTTTCATATTGCTTTTACAATTAAAAATTACTAATTAAAAATTAAGATTTATTCCGAAAGAAAGCACGCGCGACAAGGGGTAAACGCTACCGTTCCAGCCGCCATCAATGGTTTCGGGGTCAAACGTTTTTGCCATACTGGTGCCTGTCCACAGGTTTTCGCCGGAGAAGAAAATCCGCAACTTCTCTACATTCACTTTGCTCGTGAGCGATTTAGGGAGTGTATAACCTATTTGCAGGTTTTTAAACCTGATATAGGAGGCATCCTGCAAGTAGCGCGACTGCACGTAGTTGTTCTTAGCAGTGTTCATATAGGTTTTTGGAAAGTACGAATTGAGATTTTCGCCCAAAAGCGAGTTTTCATCGCGGAAATAATCGAGATGCGAAGTGAATCCGGTTGCCCACCAAATACCACTTATTACAACGGCAAACTCGCAGGCGAAATATGGG
>BNTR01000119.1 GCA_025996755.1 Bacteroidia bacterium | reverse complement strand
TTGGTACACAAATCAATTTCCTGTATGGGGTTGATGATGTTGACATCACCTCCCGGGTTGCGAATATACTCACCGTCCGGAGTATAGGGAACTGTCCAGGGAAGCATCGCTTGAAGTGCATGATACACATCGGCAGCCCCCGTAACACTTTTTCTGAAATTCCAACCATAGTCTTGATTGCCGTAAGTAGCATTGATGGATGCGCCTAACTTAAACCAGTCGGTTGCCTGAAGGTCGGTAGAGAGTCGCCCCGTAATACGTTTGTAGGCTTGCCCGGGTTGTGTTCCCTCTTGGTTCAGATAGCCTAAAGAGGCGTAGGTCGACATCTTGTCGGTGCCACCACTCGCGCTGAGAGTATGCTCTTGTGTTACACCTGTTTGTTTGCCGGATGCCGTCCAGTCATAAGTAGGCACTTTGCTGCCATCCCAAGTGCCACTTGCCCAGCCTTTTTCGATATTAGCCCAAGCGTAAGGGTCACTTCCAAACCAAGCCTGGTCTTGTTCTTTCGTAACAACATACTCTTTTCCATACGACTTGGCTCTGCGGCTAAACTCCAACCATTCAGCAGAGTTCATCATCGTTGTCCGGTCGTGCAAAGTCGATGAGGTGTATGTTCCCGAATAGTTGAGAGTCATTTTTCCGCTTTGTCCTTTTTTAGTAGTTACAATGACTACGCCATTGGCACCTCGCGAACCGTAGATAGCCGTTGCCGAAGCATCTTTCAACACGTCGATAGATTCGATGTCGTTGCTATTCAAGTTTTCGATGCCTACTCCTTGCATGGGGATTCCATCCACCACATACAGAGGTCCGTTAGAAGCTTTCAACGAGCGTTCGCCGCGAATACGGATAGTTCCTATTTCACCCGGACGTTCATTAGAGGTGATGTCCACCCCTGCCATCTTCCCTTGCATCGCTTGTAAGACGTTGGTTGTCGGCATCTGCGTGATTTCTTTGGAGCTGATACGGGATGATGCCCCGGTGAGGTCGCTTTTCTTTACCACCCCATAACCGACTACCACCACTTCGTCCAATGATTGGGCATCTTCAACCAAAGTGACATCAATCGTTGTGTTGCCGCTTACGGCAACGTTTTGGGTTGAATAACCCAGATAAGAGACCTCCAATGTGGCGTTTGGCGACACGCGCAACGTGTATCGTCCATCCACATCAGATGAAGTTCCATTACTTGTACCTCTTTCGACGATACCGGCACCAATAATTGGTCCCTCGGCATCAGATACAACACCGGATACGGTGATTTTAGTGTCCTGTGGGGACGCGGCTCGCAAGGGCTGTACCCCCCCCCCTGCGGTTTCCACAATAGCGGCTAATAGCACCGCTGTTGCAAATTTGTTTAGTGTTCGTTTCATAAAATTATTTTTAAATTATACATAGATTTAATTTTATGCAAAGTAACAGGTTTTTTCCAAAATGCACAATGTTATTTTGTACAATAGAATGTAAAAATATGCGCTGAAAAGAAAAAAAGTACAAAAAAGTCCCCAATCGCACAGGTTGGGAACTTTTTTTGTTTTAATAATATAGGTGTAATTTTAATAATAGCCGTAATTTTGCTCCCAATTAGTTCTCGTTTTGAGTTCATTTTGAGGAATCGGCAGCAACAAATCCCGTTTGCTTGGAAGTTGTCCGTTGGTGGTGGAATGATAGTGGCTTGCAAAATCCGATAGTGTTTGCACCGCTCCTTCGCCCTTCCGGCGCACCAAATCGAAGTAACGTTTTCCTTCGCCGATAAATTCATATTTGCGCTCTATTTCAATATCATCCAAAGTCGGCGTATTATCCAAATCAGATAAACCGGCACGGTTTCTGACTTTATTGATGAAAGGAGCGGCATCCGAAGCCTTACCGGTGGCAATCAAAGCCTCCGCATAATAGAGCAGCACCTCAGCAGGACGAATGACAGGAAAATTGCGCGGGTGGTCGTTCCATGCTTTTATCGTAGTATTCGTATTGTCCTTTTCCAGAAATTTCGTCAGGATAGTCCTCGTTACCCGAGTTGTGTGGTCGGCGTTACCCCAATAAGCAGTATCAACGCTGGCAAGCAATCGCTTGTCATTGTTATCTATCATTTCTCTTACCAAAAAACTGTCAATACGCAAATCCTGTCCTTGCTGTCCATACGAATTATACATCCAGTCCGGGAATGGCGATTGACCCGACCCCGAGTTGGTAATATATCCGGGCAAGCTTGACCCCACATTCAAACCTCCGGAAGCGAACTGTACCGAAAACAAGTCATATTTATTTTCATTCGCTAATGTAAATATATCGGCATAATCAGGAGCAAAGCGAGCCTCCACTTGCGCTATTATCGGCGCATACACTCCCACCGCTTTTGCGGCGGCAGCAGGGTCGTTCAACGGATAACCCGACATAGTCATATATACCTGCCCCAACAGTGCTTTCGCGGCTAAACGACCGATGCGACCGGCATTAGCCCCTGTATAGACATCTGCCAATTCCGTATTGTCGGCAACAGCGGTCAAATCGGTTATAATCTGTGCATAAATATCCGCCAACGGTGCCCTTGGTAATTGCAGGGCATCTTTATTGTCAATCGGTGTTGTAATCAATGCCACCGGTCCGAACGCTCTTGCCAGCTCGTTATAGGCAAATGCTCTCAAAAATTGCGCCTCGCCTCTGTATCGCAGATATTTATCCGCAGGCGTTCTGGCTAACAGACTGTTCGCATCTGCAATCATGGAATACAGGCGGGAAAATATGCTCGAAACAGTGCCGCTGTTAGGAGATATTAAATATTTCCGCAACTCCAACTGGTCGTTCTGTGCCGAAGTTTCATTTCCCGCCAGGTAACGAATGTCTGACCTGTCTTCGGAGGCTAATAAATAATACTCGGTGGGGAAGTCCGTGTTTGACACACTTGATGCGCTGCTGTATTTGCCTAACCGCGAATAAATACCGATAGCAGCCTGATTCACTTCCAATTCATTTGCATAAAACGAACCGGACACGTTGTTTTCAACCGGAACAATATCCAAATCGCTCTCACACGATGAGCATACTGCTGTTGATAAAAGCACTATAAATAATTTTAATTTTTTCATGATTCAATATATTAAAAAGTTATGTTTACACCTACCGAAAAAGTTCTCGCTTGAGGATATGCTCCCCAGTCGGCAGAAGCATTATCCTGCGTAGCACCTTCGGGAGAAAATCCGGGTTCATAATGGTCCCACATATAGACATTATCGCACGAAACGTAAGCACGAGCCCTGCTGAATACCTTCTTATTAATAGGGATATTGTATCCAAGTGTTATGTTTTTTACGCGCACATAGGCGGCATCATACATCCAATTGGTATCATATTGGCTTGTAACAGCCGAAAAGAATGCCGGCGTTTTGCCGTCGCCCGGGTCGTCTTCCGACCAATAGGCGTTGTGTAACCACCGCGACATATAGTTCCATTTTGTGTCGTTAGTAGGTCTGTTCCAACCTCTCGACCCGATTGCCAATAAATCTCCGCCAACTTTCCCCTGTAACAATACCGACAAATCGAAATCTCTATATTTGAATGAATTGGTGAAACCCCATTCAAAATCGGGCTGATAATTACCGGCTACGATATAGTCGGCGGCGGTGATTTTACCATCCTTTACACCGTTTATCGCTATATCTTCATATTTGGTATCACCGGGTTTTTGCCCCGAATAGATTGCTACGCCGGGTTTCGGCGTAGTGCCGTCGGCTTCAAAATCCGATGCGCGAAGCACGCCTATGGCATTAAGCAAGTAATACGAATTGATAGGATATCCCTTCCTTTGAATAATCGTATTGCCTTGTCCTAATTGTATATCGCCGTCATTCTCGCCTAATTTTGTGATTTCATTTCGATTTATGGAAATATTGAGCGATGAATTCCACTGAAATTTACCGGTCAAGTTCACGGTATTCAATTCAAATTCAAAACCTGTATTATCCACATTCCCCACATTATCCATCATACTTGAGAATCCGGTTGTCAGTGATGTCGGCGCATTCAAAAGCAAGTCGGTGGTGTGCTTGTAATACACATCTGCTTGCATATATATCCTGTTTTTGAGAAAGCCCAGGTCGAGTCCTAAATTATAACTGCCAGTTTTTTCCCAAGTCAGATAGGAGTTTGCAATATTAGCCAGCACAAAGCCATTGTTCACAGCCTGAGCATCTCCTGTCGGATAATTAGCCACTTTCATGCTTGAAAGAAATGTAGCATTCCCGATTCGGTCGTTACCGGCAAGTCCCCAACTCGCTCTTAGTTTGGCTGTGCCCAACCAGTCGAGTTCTTTCAGGAAATTTTCTTCGTTGGCTTTCCATGCTCCCGATACTGAAGGGAACCATCCCCAACGCCCGTTTTCCCCAAATTTGGAGGAGCCGTCTCGCCGGAGAGAACCCGTAAGCAAGTATCTATCTTTAAGTCCGTATTGCACACGTCCAAAATAAGAAATCATCGCATCTTCCGCATACCCGATACTCAACTGATTTACGGTAGTTCCCGAAGTACGGTCAAACACCCAAGTTTTGTCATTCGCAAAATTACTTTCACCCGAGTCTGAGGTTTCTCTTCTACTTCTTTCTTCGGAAATAGCCAACATGGCATCTACACTATGGTCTCCAAATACTTTCGAGTAATTAATCATGCCTTGACCCAATAAATCATGTCGCACGGTACTTTCTTTCCGTGAACTGGATTTTTCACCCGGCTTTGAAGTGTCCCATGTGCCCTGTGCCCATGTGGGGTTGTATGTGCGACTGATATTAGACCTGTAATTCCATGAAACCAATCCGTTCACGGATAAACCATCCAGAATATCAACTGTCAAAGTCATCGATGACCGTTGCCTGACATCTTCTATCCTCCGGTCGTTCTGATATACTGCCTGCACATAAGGACTTACATTGTTAGGTCCCGCTCCCCAGAGGTCATAGAATTTGTAAGGGTCGGCTCCTGCCATTCTTCCGGCTCCTTTGGGCACAATACCGGGGTATGATAGGGCACGGGCTACCGCCAAATCTTTACCGTCCACGTTTGCACCTTCTCTCAAAGAGTAAGACGGTGCGAGGTTGATTCCCACTTTGATGCGGTCGGTCATTTTGGCTTCAAAATTAGCCCGCAAAGAATAGCGGTCGAAAGCAGAACCTTCTACAACACCTTCCTGCGACAATACACCTCCCGATATGGAATAACTGAGTTTGTCCGTAGCACCCGATGCGTTTAATTGGATGTCGTTTGTTGGTGCTGTTCTGAAAATAGCATCCTGCCAATCAATAAATTCAATGTCATCTGTTTCCCAATAGGGGTCGTATATTCCGGAGTTTCGGATAGTATACAACTCATCTCTGGTTGTGTAAGACCTCCCATTTTGAGTTGAAAGATGCGCTATTCTATCAGCTTGGCTGACCGAAGCGGATTGTCCAGTGGCGTTTGTCCACTGCCTGTCTAACCATTTCTTATTGAAGGCAACCCATTCCGGACCGTCCAATACATCAACTTTTCTCTCCACTGTCGAAATTGCGGTGAAAGCAGATAACGAAATAGTGGGTGTTCCCTTTCTCCCTCTTTTAGTGGAAACAAGAACAACCCCGTTAGAACCCCTTGAGCCGTAAATAGCAGCAGAAGCGGCATCTTTCAATATCTCGATGGATTGAATATCATTCGGATTTATTCCCGACAGATTGTCGATAGGAACACCGTCCACAACATACAATGGGGTGCTTTGTCCGTTAATTGAAGCAGCACCACGAACACTTATCGTGATGTCGGCACCCGGCGACCCTGATACGTTGCGAATGCTTACCCCAGCCATTTGCCCTTGCAAAGCCGATTCAATGCGCGAAATCGGACGTTCCTCAATGGCTTTTTCGTCAATTCGGGCAATAGAACCTACCACATT
This sequence comes from Bacteroidia bacterium, assembly GCA_025996755.1. Lineage (GTDB taxonomy): Bacteria > Bacteroidota > Bacteroidia > Bacteroidales > Azobacteroidaceae > Azobacteroides. The sequence continues at coordinate 2,748 of BNTR01000119.1, read as the reverse complement.
GGCTTTCTTCACGGTGCCATAACCAACCACCACCACTTCGTCCAATGATTGGGCATCTTCAACCAAGGTAACATCAATCGTTGTGTTGCCACTTACGGCAACGTTTTGGGTTGAATAACCCAGATAAGAGACCTCCAACGTGGCATTGGGCGACACGCGTAGCGTGTATCGTCCATCCACATCAGATGAAGTTCCATTACTTGTACCTCTTTCGACGATACCGGCACCGATGATGGGACCTTCCACATCGGACACCACGCCTGTGACGGCGATTTTTGCCTCTTGGGGAAACTCGGCTTTTAGGTGGTTTGCCCCCCCCCCCACGATGAATACACCGCTTAACAGCAGTGCGTTTGCAAAGTTTTTAAATGCTTTTTTCATAAAAATTTAATTAAATTTAGTGTTTAAAATTTATTATTACTCTAATTTATACATCTCACTCGCCCCCAAAAGGAAGCAGCCTGTGCCAAAATCTTCAAAGTCCGGCACTTTGTCGTAAGTGACCGGCTGACTGTCTTTCGGCTCTTTGCCTGTTCCCTGCACCCATCCAAGAAAGCCGTTGGTGTGAACGGCTTCTTTTTGCAGCGCATTCCACGCTTTCAGCACTACCGGCAAATACGTTTTGCGGTCTAAGACCCCGTTGTTGATGCCCCACGCCATGCCGTAAACGAAGAGCGAAGTGCCTGTGGACTCCTTCCCGCCAAAGTGAGTGGGGTCGTGGAGGCTCACATTCCAAAAGCCGTCTGTGCGTTGGCACTTTTTCAGGGCTTCGGACATCGCCGTGAAATCGGCAAGGTATTCCTGTCGGTGGCTTTCGTCCGCGGGGATGAGGTCTAACACGCGCACCAGAGCCGCATACACCCAGCCATTGCCCCGCGACCAGTAGCAATTCTTGCCGCCGGGGGTCTTGTAGGGTGGCACAAAATCTTTATCGCGCCACCAAAGCCCTTCTGCGGGATTATACAAACCTTTCACGCCGTGATTGTTGCGCGTGAAGGCATACATTTGATACATTTTCTCGAAATAACGCTTATCCTGTGTCAAGTCGCCCAACTGTGCCAGCACGGGCATCCCCATCTGTATGGCATCAATCCACGACCAATCGTTCAGTTGCGGCGTATGAATCAGCCTGTCCATACAGATTTTTATGTTGCGAATTTTTTCGGGGTCGGGCGACATCTTATACAGGTCAATATAGGTTTGCCCGCAACATTGGTCATCGGCATTGCGGGTGGTGTTGCCATTGCGCAACCCCCACTTGTGGAACTCCGCCCAATCAAGCGCATACTGATAATAGCGCGCTTCGGGATAAATCCGATGCAAGGCAATCAGCCCTTCATAATAAACGCCACGAGTCCATATATTGCTCGGTCGCGCAATGCCCACATGCGAAGGTGCCGTGCAATCGGCATATTTTGTCATAAAATAGTCATTGACTTTCACCATCGTGCGGAGGATGTCACCCCTGTCGGGCAATTCCTGCGCCTGCATTTGAATGATAGTGCCAAACACAACCATCAGGACTATCTGTATTTTTCGTATTCGAAACATAATAAATGATGTTTTTATTTTGGTTGCAAAGTTCGGATAATTAGCAAAAACAAAAAATAGACATTTGTACAATTGGACGAAAAAAAGTACAGCAATATGTAATTCTGTACAATGTTTATGGAAATTTGTACAGAAGGAACAGAGATAATCAAATATTTTATCTAATTTTGCAGTAGTCTAATACGTTGCAATATGAAAAAGGTAAAACGACTCATATTTTTCTGCTTATACTTGTTCGGAACTGCCCAACAAGTTGCCGCATTGGAGGCTTTGCGCTTCGATTGGATTAGCGACCGCGATGGGTTGTCGCAAAATACGGTGCGGTGCATCACGCAGGATAGCAAGGGCTTTATTTGGCTGGGCACGATTAACGGATTGAATCGCTACAATGGGAAGGAATTTACCGTGATGCTGCCTCAGACCGGCAATTTTGCATCCATTTCGGATAATCGCATACGGAGTTTGCAGGAAGACCAATACGGCTATATCTGGATTCGCACGACGGCGAATATCTTTTGCTGCTACGACCCGCGCGTGGAGCGTTTTGTGGACTATGCGCCGGACAATAAACAGAAGAATTTTTCATACGTTCAGACCTTTTCCAACGGCGATGTGTGGCTCTGGGGCACCGGTGGTGGGTGTTGTCGTATCCAACACGTTGACGGAGCGTTGAAAGCGCGGCAGTTTGGCGAAGCCGAATTGGGCAGCCGGGCGGTGGCTTTCGTTTATGAAGATGCCCTGCACAATATCTGGATTGGCACTACGCAGGGATTGTTTCGCTTGGAAGCCGAGCAAATCATTAAGGTGTTGCCCACCTCGTTTTCTTATGTGCACGAATCCGGCGACCGGCTGTTTTTTATCAACGACCAAGAGATTGTAGCGTTTGATACGTCGCAACAAAAGGTGGCTCAAACCATCTTATACCCCGATAATCAGGCGATTGCACTCAATACGAGTACCCTGCTGAACTCCGGCGTTGTTTTGATTGCGACCAAAGCCAACATCCTCGCCTTTGATTGCCGGCAGATGAAATTTATTGCGGCGAATGCGCTGTTCAACGGGCAGGCGGTGACCAACGCGAGTTTTTTGACAGACAACAAGGGCAATAAATGGGTCTATAACATCTCCGGCAGTGTTTGGCGGCAGGTGACAGACAACCGATTCGAGAAAATCAACCTCATCCCCGCCAACATCCTC
>BNTR01000118.1 GCA_025996755.1 Bacteroidia bacterium | reverse complement strand
CTTTTGGCGAGTATTATGGCACGCCGCAACATTATGCTGTCGTGCAGTGGTTTTTTACTGTTTGCGCTTTTTCTCATCATTCTTGTAAACAGGAATATCACGCTTGCAAAGAAATTTGGTTTTATCTGTTTGGCGGGTTTAATTGGGGTCGCGGGGTATGTTGTCTTTGTTTCCAATCAGGATGGAATGTTTGCCAAAATCACTCAAAAGGCTACGGAAGATACACGGTCAGAGGTGTTTCTGGGCTTCTTTTTGGATATGGAAGATACGGATATGGTTATCGGAAGGGGAATCAACGGCTCCTATTATGCCCCCGGCGTGGATGAAGACTGGGTGGGCGGCAGAGACAAATCCAACAATTACCGCGATTTGGATTATCGCGTGTATATTGAATGTGGCTATCTTCAATTGATGCTGAACGGGGGAGTTGTTTACATAGTGCTCTTCCTGTTGGTGTTGTTGCCTGCTATTGTGCTGGGGCTTGGTTTTTCCAAAAACATTTTTTCCAAAGGCTGCGCGCTGGTGATTTTTTTGTGGCTGATTGATATGGCTCCTTTTGGGCTTCCGTGCTTCACGCTGCGCTACTTTATTGTGTGGTTTTGTGTGGCACTCTGCTACTCCAAAGAACTGCGTCGGATGAGCGACGAACAAATAAAAGAACTTTTATATCCCCAACAAAATAAAGCACTATGAAAGTAATACTATTGACCGACCAGCTAATTCAATCCAAAGACACATTCATTGTTGGTGGGTGGATGCAGTCTTTAATACAGGTTTTGCAAAATTCAACAACGCTGGAAGTGGCTGTTGTCGGATTAACTCAGGGCGATGCTTGCGTTGAAAAGGAGCATAATATTACATGGTACAAAGTTAAAGAACGCATCTATAACCCCTTTGAGCGGGTTTACCGGCGATGGCGGTGTACCATTCAGGATAATGGGGTTATAGAGGATTATGTAACTGCTATTCAGGATTTTAAGCCGGGTATTGTACATATTTTCGGCGTGGAAAATTTCTTATGCAGCGTTATTCCCCACATTGATTCAAAAGTGGTTGTGCATCTGCAAGGTTTAATCCATCCGTATCTCAACGCCTATTTTCCTCCGGGCATTTCCGAAGATTTATTTGCACGTCAGTCTTTTCATTTGGGCACCTGCCTGCGCGGGGCTGGTCAGCGGCAGTGTCATAAGATGTTTCAGGCACTTGGAAAGCGGGAATCGGCGTATTTTCGTTCCATCCGCTTTGTGATGGGGCGCACCCATTGGGACAAAGCCATTGCCGCAGCCTTGGCAAAAGATGCACACTATTTTCATTTGGACGAAGTGCTTCGCCCCGATTTTTATGCGGCTGAAGCGTGGCAGCCGAAGCAGCGCGAAGTGGCGCAGTTCATTTCAATCCTCTCGCCGTCCACCTACAAGGGCTTTGATGTGATTCTTAAAACGGCTTCGCTGTTAGTATCAAGAGGCATCCGATTTCAATGGACAGTCTGCGGCACGTCCGAAGCAGACATAATTGTGCGCACTATGGAAAAAATACTGCAAAAAAAATACAGTCAAAACAATGTATCGTTTTTGGGTCGGCAAACAGCCCCGGAGTTAGTGTCGCGGTTGTTGGATGCCGATATATTCATCCACCCGTCTTACATTGAGAATAGTCCCAACAGCGTGTGCGAGGCACAGATATTAGGGTTGCCGGTGGTTGTCTCGTATGTGGGCGGGATTCCCTCATTGGTAGAAAATGAAAAAACAGGCATTCTGTTTCCGGCAAATGACATCTATTTCCTTTCGGAAACGATTGTGTCGCTACTAAGCGAGCCGCAAAAAATGCAGTTGCTTGGGCAAAAGGCGAGGGAAGTTGCCCGGCAGCGGCATGACAGGGATGCAATTTTAAAAGGAATTGAGCATATTTACAAACAAATACTACAATCATGAATCGCTACATCAAAAAACTCATCACTGACCCCTCAGGTTATATTCAATCAAATTTGAGGGAGCTAAAGTATCAGGTAAATCAGTGGTACTACTCCGGTTTTATGCACATTGTATTGGCACTAAAAGGTGTTAGGGCAAATAAGGCGGTGTTTTACAATAAGTCTAATTTCTACCGCTGCCCCGAATCAACCATCAAGATTGGGCAAAATTGCATCTTTGATTCTTCCAAACATCACAATATGATAGGCGTAAACAGTTGTTGCATCGTGGCTACGCTTTCCAAACAAGCACAATTAACAATCGGCAACGCGAGTGGATTTTCAGGCGTGAAGATTGGCTGTTTTCAGAGTATCACCATCGGCGATGACTGCTTGACAGGAGCCAACGTGCTGATAACCGATTCCGATTGGCACCCGATAGACCCTGCGCGAAGGCACGAATTCGGAGAGGATGCGCCCATTGCAACAAGACCTGTCAAAATTGGCAACAATGTTTTCATCGGTGTCAATTCCATCATTTTGAAAGGCACCACCATTGGCAACAATTCCGTGATTGGAGCCGGCAGTGTGGTGTCGGGCACTATCCCTGCCAATGTCATTGCAGCGGGCAATCCGTGCAAAGTCATTAAATCGCTATAAATCAATTATTTAACTCATATTGGGGCTACTCAGCCACTTTCCACTCCTTGACATTGCGAACAAGTGCCTCATCGACAGTGCCCCCTAAGGAGACTTTAAATTCAAAGATGTAGATTTATTGGTAATTTTGAAAATTCACGGCGAGCCTCACCATTTGGAAAACCCAATATATAAAAATGAGCACTTTCTCTATAACTCTTAATCGTGAGATAGCCCGTTAGAAAAAGCAAAGGAGTTATATTCCCGCTCTCTCGACGATAGTCATTTATATCGGAGGTTGAAATTGGAACACCTTCTTCAAAGTCAAGGATGTCAAACTTGTTTTGCACCAATTCGTTTATCAAAAAGGTAGGGGTGCCGGTTTCGTACCAATAATCGCCGAACTTGCTCTTTGCTAAAACGTTAACCGTACTGAAAGGATTATACACGCTTGGTCCACCCTCAAAAAAGTGGTAGCCATCATACTCTTCTTTCATCTTTTCGAGTGTTTCCTCGTATGAACGCCCCGTTGCCTTTGCTAAAGCCTCTAATTCAGGGACAAAATTTGCCTCTAACTCCTCCTGTGTTATTCCGCAGATAGCAGCATACTTTTCCTGCAACGAGATGTCACTCAACTGATTGAGGTCGGAAAATACACTTACTTTTGAAAATTTGGTTACGCCCGTCAACAGAGCAAAGCGGATGTATTGATCGGCACCTTTCAACACGGAGAAAAACCCTTTGAGAACATCTCTTACTTGTTGGTTTAGTTCGGGTTTGTCCATTGTTTGTGTCAGTGCTCTATCGTATTCATCAATCAGAACGACAACATTTTTGCCGGTTTGTTTGGACGCTCGTTTTATTAGTCCTTCAAACCGTTGTCCAAACGATTCTTCATTTTCTTCTTTTCCCCATATTGCCTCTAAATTAGAGAGTTTGTGATTGAGAAAAGACTCCACTTGCGCCACATTGTCGCTGTACGTATCAATCACAAAATCAAAAATAAACACAGGATATTTCACCCATTCTGTTTCCGATTTTTCCATCGCCAGCCCTTTGAACAGTTCCTTATCTCCGCGGAAATAGGCAGCGAGCGTGGAAACGAGCAAACTCTTCCCAAACCGGCGCGGGCGGGAGAGAAAATTGTGGGTAGCATCATGCGCCAATTCATAAACCAGTGCCGTTTTATCAACATAGACCCAATCCTCCAGCACCATCTTATCAAAGGTCTGGATGCCAATCGGCATCTTACGGCGGCAAATATTTGTGTTGTTGTTCATTTTTTTGATGTTGTTTTTCTGCAAAGTTAGCATTTTTTTTTTGAATAATGGAAAAATATGTAACTTTGCAGTCCCAACTCCCCCGACCAACGCTACATAACAACTGAGAAGGGAAGGCAATTTTTGGGAGGTTTTGACGTTTAAACATCAAAACGACATAAACTAATATGAATCAATTTTTAGAACTGTTAAGAGTGTCATTTAGACGACTTAGACTGCAACGTGAAATCATGCGTTATTTGAAAAATAATGCGCAGGACAATGAAAAAAAGGAAATACTTGCTTATTTAAAGTATCATCCACTCACTTGTATCCCATATTCTTTTAAAAAGAAATATAAAAAAAGAAATGTGACCGTTTATACAGACGAAGTGTATAGTATGAAATACATACTACAAGATGGCAAAAGATTGTACTTGAAAAGCGGTTGGGATGAAAAACAGGTGCAAAACTATTGCTATTCACTTATCACAGAGCAAGATAAAGAGTCGCCTCATCTCTATGAAACTCCAACATTTCATGTGCAGGAAGGTGATGTGGTGGTGGATGCAGGGGTTGCTGAAGGCAATTTTGCTCTTTCGGTAGTGGAACGAGCTAAAAAATTGTACCTGTTTGAAACGGATGAAATGTGGATAGAGGCATTAAAAGTTACATTTGCACCATGGAAAGAGAAGGTTGTTTTTGTTCATAAATATGTTGCTGACAATAATGACGACAATAATATCTCATTAGATGAGTTTTTTGGAGATGAAAAAATAGACTTTATCAAAGCCGATATTGAAGGTGCTGAACGTCTGCTTTTGAAGGGTGCAAAAAACATATTATCACGACAAACTCCAATGAAAGCAGTGCTTTGTACTTATCATAGAGACGATGATGCAGACACACTCGCGCAAATGTTGCTCGAAAATGGATTTCGTACAGAGTTTTCAAAAGGCTACATATTTTTCCTATGGGATAGACTTTCACCTCCTTATTTGCGAAGAGGTTTGATTAGAGGTACAAAACAACACAAAAATGAAAATAGTTTATTGCGTCATTGATTGTTCCTTCACCGGAGGTATAGAACGTGTCATTAGTGGCAAGGCTAATTATTTGGCGGATGCCTTAGGCTATGACGTGACCATTATAACCGCAAACCAAGGGGATAAGCCCAATTTCTATCCCTTTTCTACTAAGATAAAATTTATCGACTTGGGTATTAAATACGATGAATTGGAACAATATCCCTTTCTCAAACGCCTTGTTGAACAAATTAAGAAACGGAAACAGCACTCTTCTCGCCTGTCGGAAGTGCTGAAAAAGATAAAAGCGGATATTGTTATATCCACTTACTCATACGAATATACGCTGCTCCCATCCATTCGAGACGGCAGTAAACGAATTTGTGAATTTCATTTTTCCCAAGAATATAGACAGATAGAAAACCGATACAACAGACAATCATTTTTCACTAAACTGTTTTCGGGAATGGCAGAGCGGCGCAAATATCTGTTTATTGATAGATATGATAAATTTGTTGTGCTGACACAAAGCGATTTGAAAAGTTGGGAAAACAATCATCCAAATGTAACACAAATTTACAACATTTTGCCTTTTAAGCCCGAACAATCCGCCGACTTAGATGCCAAACGCATTATCAGCGTGGGACGCCTCACAACACAAAAAGGATTCAACAGGCTTATTGAGGCGTTTCGTTTAGTCAATCAATCGCATCCCGACTGGCATTTGGACATTTATGGAAGCGGGGAAGACGAGGAATGTCTTACTGCTTTGATAGAGAAATATCATTTAGAAAAGGTTGTACGCCTCATTTCGCCCACTCAAAATATAATAAAAGAGTATCTCAATAGTTCCATACTTGCGATGACTTCTCGCTATGAAGGTTTTCCAATGGTGCTAACTGAAGCGATGGCTTGCGGAGTGCCGTGTATTTCGTTTGATTGCCCACACGGACCGTCGGAAATTATCACAGATGGAGAGGATGGCTTTCTTGTAGAAACCGGCAATGTAACCCAATTTGCCGACAGAATGATGCTGCTCATGGCAGATGCCGAATTGAGAAAGGAAATGGGACGGAAGGCGAAAAGAAACATCCAACGCTTCAGTCCGGAAGTGATTATGAAACAGTGGGATAAACTATTTCATGAAATTTAGTACCTTTGCCGCATGAAAGTATCTATTGTAACAGTCAATTTAAACAACGCCACCGGCTTGGAAAAAACTATCCAAAGTGTTGTTTCACAGACATTTACCGATTATGAATACATCATCATTGATGGAAATTCATCGGACAATAGCGTGGAAGTAATCAAGCAATATGCAGACCACATCAGTTATTGGGTATCAGAACCCGATGCAGGGATATACAATGCCATGAATAAAGGCATCAAGCAGGCAAAGGGTGACTATGTTATTTTTATGAACTCCGCCGATTGTTTTATTAACAGCGATACCCTGTCAAATGTGTTTTCAAAAGAGCATACTGCCGATTTGTTGGTAGGAAACATGATTGAAGACCGAAAACGACTCAAAGCAAGATGCGCTTACCCGTCAAAACTCACTTTTTATTATTTCTTTGCCGGTCAAACATTAGTGCATCAGGCAACCTTTACTAAAAGAACACTGTTTGACGAGCTTGGATTGTATGACGAACATCTCAAAATTTGTGCCGACTGGAAGTTTGCCCTTTTGGCTCTTTTTAAATACAATAAATCCATCGAAAATCTGCATGAAGATATTGCTTTGATGGATTTAACCGGTCTTAGTTATTCAGACAATGCTCAACAGTGCATACGGCAAGAACGGGAAGAAACTCTAAAAAAGTATTTTCCGTATTTTTATGATGATTACCAAGAACTTTATCGTCTGAAACAATACAGTTTATCGGGATTGAAAAGGCTCATCATTGGCAGACGGATGCGTAAATTTTTGCGTGGATAGATTTTTTAAACTATGAAAAATACAATCTTTTTTTTCCACCCCTCCTCCGAACTTTACGGCGCGGATAAAATTTTGGTCTATATCATAAAAATTTTTCCCAATGACGAGAAAATTCTTATACTGCGCACAGATGGACCACTTATTGACCTTGTCAAAGAGGAGTGTCCCGACGTGAACATTCACATCATCCCCACTCTACCCGTCATTGCAAAGAAAAATTTCACGCCAACCGGTATTTTTAAATTTATATCTGCCTTGGCGTCCTTCAAAAAGAATATGAAGCAGGTGGTTCAAGAAGCACCAACAATCGTCTATCTCAATACATTGGCGGTTGTCCCTATCCTTTTCTATTACAAAAATGCAAAAAAGATTGTGCATGTCCATGAGATATTGAAAAACAATAACTTATTGCATCGCATAATCAACAAAATTGCAGTTAAAAAGTCTGATGCCGTAATTTGTGTTTCCAATGCGGTACGCAAAAACTTGGCAGAAATAACGCCGCCTCAATTGACCGGAAAATTGAAAGTCGTTCATAATGGAATCAGTTTTAAGACACAAGTTGCAGAAAGCACCACCGTTTTTGAAACAGACCCTCAAATGTTAAATTTTGCATTGATAGGAAGAATCAAACCAACACACAAAGGGCAGTGCCTGCTATTGGATGCCATTGCCAAACTACCACCTAACTGTCTGGCGCAATGCCGGTTCTATTTTGTGGGAAGCCCTGTGCCCGGACAGGAATATATGCAGGACGAAGTGGTTGCAAAAATAAAAGATTTAAATTTGGATGAAAAAGTAAGCATTATCCCTTTTGTAAAAGAAATAGAGCAAGTATATAAAAAAATAGACGTGGTGATTGTGCCGTCCACTTTTGACGACCCATTTCCCACAACCGTGCTTGAAGCCATGTTTTGGCAAAAACCCGTTATCGGCACTATGGTCGGAGGCATTCCCGAAATGATACACGACAAAGAAACCGGCTTGCTGGTGAATAGAGATGATGCCGACGATTTAGCAGCGAAAATCATGTTTTTCATCAATAGTCGGAGCAGCATTCAGGAAATGGGAAAGAAAGGGAAAGCATATTTTGAGAAAAATTTTAGTAAAAAAAGTTTTGTCCTTCGCTATAATAAAGGTGTGAAAGATTTAGTGATGAATGTGCGAATAATTAATTTCGCCTATTAAAATAAAAGTTGTACCTTTGCATTGTTGAATTTTGAAAAATAAAAAAAATGGAAACAATAAGTTTAAAAATACCTGAAATGTCCGGACTGGATTCCTCGCAATTATATATGATACTTGCAAGCAGTTTGTATGAGAAGGGTAAATTGTCGCTTGGGCAAGCGGCTGAGGTTGCCAATATGTCAAAACGTACATTTGCCGAACTTTTAGGCAACTACAATGTATCGGTTTTTAATTATCCTGCAACGGATTTAAAAAACGAAGCAATTTATGTCTAAAACAATCATCTCAGACACGAGTTGCTTCATTATCCTTTCAAAAATAGGGCAACTCGAAATTTTGCAACAACTTTTCGGCACTGTTGTTACCACACCCGAAATTGCAAACGAATTTGGAGAAAATTTTCCTGATTGGGTTGAGATAGTTGCGGTAAAGGACAAACACAAACAACAATTGTTTGAAATTCAAGTAGATAAGGGAGAGTCAAGTGCGATGGCATTGTCTTTGGAAATAGAAAATTCACTGCTAATCATAGACGACTACAAGGCGCGTAAATTAGCAAAAATACTTAATATCGACTACACGGGAACAATCGGAATATTGATTTTGGCAAAACACAAAGGCATAATCAGTTCCATCAAGCCAATTTTAGAAAAAATAAAAGAGACCAATTTTCGTATTTCTGCCGAATTGGAACTTCGTGCATTGATTGAAGCAAAAGAATAGCGCGTTCAATCAGTAAATGCAACTTTTGCGCGGAAAAGAAGTAAAAACATTTGTATAATTCAAAAAATTATTTGTACCTTTGCGGCGAAATATAAAAATATAGAAATATGAAAACTTTATTATTTGGTTTTCCACAGGGTGGAGAGTTGATTATCATTTTGGTTGTCGTGTTGTTGCTTTTTGGCGGCAAAAAAATTC
>BNTR01000117.1 GCA_025996755.1 Bacteroidia bacterium | reverse complement strand
CAACCGCGTTTTAAATTCCGCTGCAATTTTATCGGTCAATGCCAAATCGTAGCCGTAGATTTCCACGTCCACCGTGCTGGCGCCTGAACCCATCATACCGCCGCCACCGCCGGGGGTAACGATGTATTTATACAGTTCGGGCATATTCGACAAATCTTCACGCATACCTTCACCAATCTCATAGATGCTGCGGTCGCGTTCGTCGGCGGGAGTTGTGCGGAAACGGAAGGAAATCAGGTTCGTGCCGTTGGTCTGCATCGCTGCAAACGAGTTGCTTTCATCCGCCTGTCCCACTGAGAATGTGCGTGTTTCAACTTCCGGATATTTTTCTTTCACAAGTGCATCAAAGCGCATGGCGGTTGCACGGGCTACTTCCATCCGTGAAAGGGCTGAAGGACTTAAATATCACCCGTGAGGACTATCGCGTGGAGTATCAGGTGGATTTCGACCGTGAGAAATTGGCGGAAAACGGACTTAATTCGGCAACGGTTGCCACCTACATCCGCAACCGTATCAACGGCTCCTATACGACCAAATTCCGTGAAGAAGGCGACGAATACGATATTGTGGTGCGCTACGACGAGAAATATCGCCAATCTATCGAGGACATCGAAAATATTACGGTGTACAGCAGTGCCGGAGTTCCGATTAAAATTCGTGAATTGGGCACCGTGATTGAAAAATCGACTTTGCCGCAAATTGACCGGCAAAACCGTGAGCGTGTCAATAAGATACAAGGCTCAATCTTCGAGGCAGAACTGAGCGAAGTGGTGGCAGGTGCGGAAAAAATCATTGCGGAAATGCGCAACGACGGCACAATTCCTCCTGAGATTGGTGTCAGCATTGGCGGGTCAATCGTTGACCAGCAGGAATCCAATGCGGCGTTGGGACTTCTGATGGTTCTCTGCGTGATACTCGTCTATATCGTGATGGCGGCGCAGTTTGAATCGTTCACTTATCCGTTCATTATCCTCCTGTCTATTATCTTCGGTATGGCAGGGGTCTACTTGGGCTTGGTGCTCACCGGTCAATCTTTGAGTTTGATGGGAATGGTCGGTATTGTGATGCTGATTGGTATCGTGGTGAAAAACGGTATCGTGTTTATCGACTACGCCAATCTGAATCGAGAGCGCGGCATGTCGGTCGATAAGGCGATTGTTGATGCCGGTCGTTCGCGTTTGCGTCCGATATTGATGACCACCTGCACAACGGTGTTGGGTATGATTCCGATGGCAATTCCGCGCGGAGCCGGCTCTGCGATGTGGCAACCGCTGGGCGTAGCCGTAGTATTCGGCTTAACATTCTCAACAATCCTGACGCTGGTATATGTCCCCGCCCTCTACTCCATCTTCGGCGGCAACGGCGTGAAACGTGCAAGAAAAAAATATGCCAAGTCAGTGCCGGTGAGCGCAACCCGCAAGCCATTGATGACAAGGCGCAATCCTAATTTTAATTCGTAATTCGTAATTTTTAATTTGTAATTGACAATGAAAGCAGTATTTATAACATACAATCAGGCATTCAAAGATGAACTGATAACAATATTAGACCGCATGAGCCAAAGAGGCTTCACGATGTGGGAAGAAGTGCAGGGACGCGGCTCGCAAAAAGGCGAGCCGCACTACGGCGACCACGCCTGGCCCACAATGAACGGAGCCATCCTCGCGATAATGGAGGATGCCAAGGTGGCACCGCTGCTTGAGCGCATCCACACGCTCGACAAGGGCTTTGAGCGGCAAGGGCTGCACGCCTTTGTGTGGGCTGTTGAGGGTGGGGTCTAATTTTTGTTTGCATATCTGAAAATTTTTATCTACCTTTGCGCTGTGAAATTTCTTGCAGTCATATTATCTCTGACAGTACTCACGCTGTCTGTTGCCCCGCAACTTGTGGAGCGGGCGGGCGCGGATATGCACCAAACGTGCGAAAATTCCTGCGATGGCGATGGCTGTTGTAATGGCTGTTGCGATGCCTGCTGCTCGCCGTTTCACGCCTGCGGCTCCTGCCACGGTTTCACCATTGCCGCCTCCTATTTTGTGGCGTGTTTCTTACAAGATAAACATATAAAGTTAATTCCTTACACTCAACCTCACTATTCCGCTTATGCCGGAGATATTTGGCAGCCGCCGAAAATTTAATTAAAAATTACAAATTACGAATTTTTGAAAGAACCCTTAGTAGCAGAGCGAGTCCCCCCTCCCCTCCAATCCCCCCTTATTCCCTTATTTTATTGGTAATGTGAAGAATAAGGGAATAAGGGAAAATATGTATGGATTGTCATTGCTACTAAGGGGACCCTTAAAAGATAAGGGAGGAAAACAAAAACTGTTATAGAAAATCTGTTATAGTTTATATATATTTTATCCTCTATCGTAATTCATAATTTTTAATTCGTAATTTTCACACCGTAATTCGTAATTTTTAATTCGTAATTGAAAGAAATGTTTGATAAAATTATAAAGTTCTCTATTGAGAACAAACTTGCTGTTGGTGTGCTGACGTTGGCGTTGGTGGTTTGGGGTGTTGTTTCGATGGTGCGGTTGCCGATTGACACGCAGCCTGATATTACCAACAATCAGGTGCAGATTATCACCAATGCGCCCACGCTGGGTGCGCAGGAGGTGGAGCAGTTTATTACTGCGCCCATCGAGATGGCTATGGCTAATATCCCCGATGTTATTGAGAGCCGTAGCCTGAGCCGTAGCGGGATTTCCGTGATTACCATCGTGTTTAAAGATGCGACGGATATTTATTGGGCGCGGCAACAAATCAGTCAGCAACTCAAAGAAGCCGAGAGCCTGATTCCCGAAGGGTTGGGCGAGCCATCGCTGGCACCGATTTCTACCGGCTTGGGCGAGATTTATCATTACGTGGTTCGCCCCGCTGCCGGATATGAGGACAAATATTCCGACACCGACTTGCGCACTATTCAGGATTGGATTGTGAAGCGGCAGTTGGCGGGCACGGAGGGCATCGCCGAAGTGAGCGCGTGGGGCGGGCACGTCAAGCAGTACGAAATTGCGCTGGACAACGACCGGCTCGCCGCGATGAACGTCAGCATCGCCGAAATTTTCGATGCCTTGCGCGACAACAACGAAAACACCGGCGGCAGTTACATCGAGCAGGGTGCAAATTACTATTTCATTCGCGGCATCGGTTTGGTGAAAACGCTGGACGACATCGGGCGCATCGTCATCAAAACCGCCCACGGGATGCCGGTGCTGATTCGCGACGTGGCGACCGTGCAATTCGGCTCAGCCATGCGCTACGGTGCCGTCACCCGCAATGGCGAGGGCGAAGTGGTGGCGGGCATCACGCTGATGCTGAAAGGCGAGAACTTCTCCAAAGTCATCGCCAACGTCAAGGAGCGTATGGTGCGCATCCAAAAAAGCCTGCCCGAAGGCGTTGTCATTGAGCCGTTTATCGACCGCACCGAATTGGTGGGGCGCACAACGAGCACTATTTTCAAAAACCTCTTGGAGGGCGGTCTTATCGTCATTTTCGTGCTGGTGCTGTTGCTTGGCAACCTTCGGGCGGGGATGCTCGTGGCGAGTGTCATCCCGCTATCTATGCTCTTTGCCGTTGGTATGATGGGGCTGTTTGGCGTGAGCGGCAATTTGATGAGCCTTGGTGCGATTGATTTTGGGTTGATTGTGGATGGGGCGGTGATTATTGTGGAGGCGATAGTTAGTCAATTACGAATTACGAATTACGAATTACGAAGCAATGAAGCACGTCAAACCGATAAAATTGTGTATTCCGCTGCTTCTAAAATCCGCACCAGTGCGGCTTTTGGCGAAATCATTATTCTGATAGTGTATTTGCCTATTCTTACGCTGGTGGGCATTGAGGGGAAAATGTTTCGCCCGATGGCGCAAACGGTGGCGTTTGCCATTCTGGGGGCGTTTATTCTTTCGCTTACTTATGTGCCAATGATGAGCACGTTGGTGTTGAAAAAACCTAACCGGTCTTTAAGACCTGTTAGGTTTAATCTGTCCGACACGCTGATGAACTTCCTCAAAAGAAAATACGAGCCGATATTGGATTTTACGCTGCGTTGGAAAAAGTCGATTATCGTTGCGATGGTTGTGCTTTTCGTGGGTGCGCTCGCGATTTTCAGCCGCTTGGGGGGCGAATTTATCCCCACGCTGGAGGAGGGCGATTTGACCGTTGAAATCAGTATGGCGCAGGGCACGTCGCTCACGCAGGTGATTGAAACGTTTGGCTTGGCGGAAAAAATCCTGAAAGAGACGTTTCCCGAAGTGAAACAGGCGGTTACACGTATCGGAAGCGCAGAAATCCCGTCCGACCCGATGCCGATAGAGCGCGGCGATATGATGCTTTCGATGCTGCCCAAGGAGCAATGGACGTCTGCCGAAACCCGCGAGGAGATGGTGGAAAAGATGGAGGAAGCCCTGTCGCTCATCCCCGGCATCCACTACGAAATCAGCCAACCGATGGAGATGCGGTTCAACGAACTGATTACCGGCATCCGTCAGGACGTGGCGATAAAGATTTACGGCAAAGATTTGGATGTGCTCGCCGCGCAGGCGCAAAAGGTGGCGAAATTCGTCCGCAGCGTGGAGGGCGTGAACGAGCCAACTATCGAAAAAGTGAGCGGACTGCCGCAAATTCAGGTGGAATACAACCGCGACCAAATTGCGCGTTACGGCTTGACTATCAGCGAAGTAAACCGTGTCTTGCGGACGGCTTTTGCGGGCAGCACGGCGGGCGTGGTGTTTGAAGGCGACCGGCGTTTCGATATGGTCGTGCGCCTGCAAAAGGAGTTGCGCCACGATTTGGCGAGTGTCGAAAATCTGTACATAACGCTGCCGTCCGGCAACCGCGTGCCGCTCAGTCAGGTGGCGAGCATCAGTTATAAAACAGCCCCCGCCCAAATCGGGCACGAAAACGGTGCGCGCCGCATTTATGTCGGTTTCAACGTCCGTGGGCGCGATATTGAGAGCACGGTGCACGAGATAGAGCAGCTCCTCGACGAAAAATTGAAACTCCCCGCGGGCTATTTCTACACCTACGGTGGCGAGTTTCAAAACCTCAAAGAGGCAAAAGACCGCTTGGCAATAGCCGTTCCGGTGGCGTTGCTGCTGATTTTCGCGCTGCTGTTTTTCACGTTCCACAAGATAAAATTAGCCCTGCTGATTTTCTCGGCAGTGCCCCTGTCGGCGATTGGCGGTATTGTGGCGTTGTGGCTGCGTGGGATGCCGTTCAGCATCTCGGCAGGCGTAGGCTTCATCGCCCTGTTCGGCGTGGCGGTGCTCAACGGCATCGTCCTCATCGGGCAGTTCAACCAACTGAAAGAGGAGGGCGTAACCGACATCCACCAACGAGTGAAAATCGGCACCCAAATCCGCCTGCGCCCCGTCCTGATGACCGCCCTGGTAGCCTCACTGGGCTTCCTGCCGATGGCACTCTCGACAAGCGCAGGCAGCGAAGTGCAAAAACCGCTCGCCTCGGTGGTGATTGGCGGGTTGATTACGGCAACGATATTGACGCTGCTGGTGCTGCCTGCGTTGTATGTTGTGTTTGAAAAAAAGTCTGAACCGTGATTTTAATAAGATTTTTTTGATTGATGTGATTAAGAAAATCATAGAAATCATTTTAATCACAATAAAATCACAGTTCAGACAGGAAAATAGCAGATTTTTGACAGTTAATCGTAAAAAACCCGATTATCTATTGAAATTTTACTAATTTTGCAGAGAATTTATTTGTATAAGTAATGGAAAGATTAAAGAAGTTAGGGATTATTCCCATCAATAAGGACATTTTATATTCGTTGTATGGCAACTTGAAGCGTCCCGATGAAAAGGTATCCGAATTAGAGCGAAAGGGGCTTGTAATCAGGGTGAAGCGCAATCTGTATGTAGTTGCGCCAAAGGTACACAATCAGACAATTTCAACGGAACTTGTGGCAAATCATTTGTACCGACCGTCTTATGTTTCGCTCGAATCTGCCCTTGCGTATTACGGATTGATTCCCGAACGAGTTTACACGATGCGGTCGGTTTGTACGAAGTTGCACAAGCAATACGACACGCCTTTGGGAAATTTTGAGTATGTGAAAGTACCTGCTCAATATTACCCGATTGGTGTCAGGCAGGAGATTATTGACAATTCTTATGCCTTTCTGATTGCCTCGCCCGAAAAGGCATTGTGCGACAAGATTGTTACTACGCCCAATTTGCGGCTTCAGTCTGTTAAGGCAATGGGTGAGTATTTGGAAGAAGATTTGAGATTTGAAATGTCTGCATTATCGTCTTTTAATTCGGATATAATTCGGCAGTGTGCTGAGGTGGGGAGGAAGAAAGGGAAATTGAGGTTGTTGTTGGAGTTTTTAGGAAATGTAATTAACAATTAATATAAAAAAAAGTATTATGGCACAACAAAAGTTCGTTGATAAATCTCCACAAGAGATAATAGATGCAATATTTGAACAATATCGCAAGCAGTTTGACGCAGCACTATCACAAGCAGAAACTTTGCTTGAAACAAAACGTATTTATGATGCAGGGCAAAAATTAGAATTAGCATTTAAAAACTTTTTTCTTCAAATGCTACCGGAATATGTTGGAATTACTCGTGGTTTTGTGTTTGATACTGAATGTGAAAGACATTCAAACGAAATTGATTTAATTTTTTATGATAAACGTTATTTCTCCGGATTCCCTATAAATGAACAAGGCGATGATGTTTTATCATATATCTCAATTGATGTTGTTTTAGGGATTGCACAAGTCAAAAAAACATTAACATTAGACACATGGGGAGAATCTATAAATAACCTAAATTCGGTATATTCACTGAAAAGACAGAGTAAACCTAATCAGATGCATTATGATTCGCATAGTGGGGGCACTATTCAGTATAATGGTGGCATATCTTCAACAGAGCGTATTTTTTCTTGTATATTATCTGGGAAAAACGATATGTTTTACAAAATACAAGATGGGATAGAAGTACAAATGAATAATACAGAAATCAAAAAATATATTTTAACAAAAACAAACGAAGAAAAGTATCACTTTTTACGAATTAATATGCCAATAGATTTAATCTATACGTTGGATGGAACATTGGCATACGCTTGGACTTTCAATGAAAAGACAAACACCTATCAGAAAGATGTTGCATTTGATATTCTTGGAGAGAATAAGGTATTAAAATGGATGATGCCATTACAGAATAAACCAATAATTTATACATTTGACAATAGATTAGATAAACCGAATACTGCATTAGGATTTGCACTTGCATATCTTAATTTCTGGTGTAAACCGCTGATTAAAAGCACACCAAAGATTGAAAAGATTCTTGCTAATTATTTTTCTGGAAATTGTATTTGGTAAATTTTAATCAAAGTAAAATACATTATGCTCAACTCAATTTTTGAAAATATGATGTCGCAATATTCGCCGACAACAAAAGAGGAAAAAGACAACGCGATGCACGAAGTGATGCAGGAAATCGCATTGGCAGGACTTTACAAAGCCGGTTTCTTTGAAAAAGCGGCTTTCTACGGCGGCACTTGCCTGCGCATTTTCTATGGTTTGCAACGCTTTTCCGAAGATATGGATTTTTCACTTTTGCAGCCCGATGAAAGTTTTCGATTGGAAGACTATTTCGATGCCATAACGGCTGAGTTTCAATCGCTTGGGCGGGAAATCTCTATCACGCGGAAAGAGAAAAAGACGCAAACCAATGTTGAATCGGCGTTTTTGAAGGATAACACCGAAATTTACAATTTGGCTTTTACCACAGAAAAGAATGTGAAAATCAAAATTGAAGTTGATACACAGCCGCCTGCGGGTTTCGGGACGGAACATAAACTTTTGATGCTGCCTTTTTCCTTTATGGTGCGTTGCTACACGCTGCCCGATTTATACGCCGGCAAAATGCACGCGCTGTTGTTCCGTGCGTGGAAAAGTCGCGTGAAAGGGCGCGACTGGTACGATTTTGAATGGTATGTTCGCAATAATACGGCTCTGAATTTCAAGCATTTACAACAACGTACAGAACAAATAAATGCAATAAAAAGTGAGGATTTTACTCCTGATATTTTTAAGAATTTGCTGCGTGAAAAAATCCTGAAAACGGATATAAATTTGGTCAAAAATGATGTCCGCCCCTTTATCAAAAATCCTGCGGAAATGGATATTTGGAGTGACGATTATTTTTTGCAATTGGTTGATATGATACGGTTTACATAATTAAAAATAAAAGAATATGTTTGAAAAATTAGTGAAAATGAATTGCTATTCTAAGAGTAGAATGCTCCGAGAGGCGGCAGGTAATTTGCTGGAAAAATGCTATTGTTGTGAAATTAAGTGCGCTGAAATGGACAAAAGCGTGTTGTTTGCGCACCATGCGCGTGGTTGTACGATTATTGCTGCAAAAATTTGTGAAAATGTTGTCATCTTTCAAAATGTGACTGTTGGCACAAATATGCGATTTAACAAGGTGAGCAGCGAATGGGAAAATGTCGGGAATCCGATAATTTGTAAAAACGTAGTGATTGCTGATGGCGCAAAAATTTTGGGACCAATAATAATTGGTGAAAATTCTGTTGTAGGAGCCGGTGCGATAGTTACAAAAGATATGCCTGCCAATAGCATAGCCTACGGCGTGAATCAATTTAAACCCAAGGATGCTCACTACGATTTGGTGTTTAACCCGAATATGCTCAACTCGGAGGCACTTATAGACGCTAATAATAAATTGGTGGAAAAATTTAAATCGTCTGAACTGTGATTTTAATATGATTAAAATGATTTATATGATAATGATGGAAAAAAGAATGACTGTGGCAGATAAGTCCCGCAGGGACGACACTTTATTAACCGTAGGCTTCAGCCCAATGTCATTAAGTTAAGCTATAATTGACTGAAAATCAATTGGACAATGAGGGGAAAATATTTGAAAAAAATAAAAAACCATTGGTTTAAACAACAATAAT
>BNTR01000116.1 GCA_025996755.1 Bacteroidia bacterium | reverse complement strand
AAAAAGGAAGCAAGAAGAGGAACTCGACCAGATGAAATTCCGTTTTTTCACGAATATCAGCCACGAATTTCGCACGCCGCTTACCTTGATTATGACACCATTGGAAACCCTGATAAAACAACAAAAAGATGAACCTCTCAAACAAAAACTTTCTTCTATCTACCGGAATACCAAAAGTTTGTTAGAGCTTGTCAATCAGTTGCTTGATTTCAGAAAATTAGAAATGCACGGAGAAAAATTAAAATTGACGCAAGGCGATTTGGTGCGACTTATAGCCTACGTGAATGATAGTTTCCGGGAACAGGCGACAAGCAAAAACATCGGTTTCACGTTGGAAAGCGACAGTAAACACTTATTTATGTTTTTCGACAAGGATAAAATTCATAAAGTCCTGAATAATCTGTATTCCAATGCCTTCAAGTTTACCTCCGAACAAGGTTCCATATCCACCTTGATAGCATTGGTAGAAGAAAATCAAACGGAATTTGTTAAAATTTCGGTGAGCGATACCGGTTGCGGAATCTCGGAAAAAGACCTCCATACCATTTTCGACCGTTTCTATCAGAGCGACAACAAAGAATCGGGGATGCTCGGAACGGGAATCGGTCTGCATTTGGTAAAAGAGTATGTTTCGCTTCACAGTGGGAAAGTGGAAGTAATCAGTCAATTAAACCAAGGCTCTACTTTCACGGTTTATATTCCTTGCAATTTAGTTGGCAATGAATCGGGCAAACAAGCGGAAATAGTGGAACAAGAGCCGGTAAAGTTGGATAGTCGAAAAAAAATACTGATTGTTGAGGATAATGCTGAATTTCGCCGCTTCCTTGTCGAACAACTATCAACAGAATTTAATACGCTCGAAGCCGAAGATGGCGAAGAAGGGGAAAAACGGACACTTCAAGATTTTCCCGATTTGATTATTTCCGACTTGATGATGCCCAAAGTGGATGGTTTGGAAATGTGCAAGCGATTGAAAAACAATATCCAAACCTCGCATATCCCGATTATTCTGCTCACGGCACGCATATCCGACGAGGCAAAAATAGCGAGTTACAACGCCGGTGCCGATTCCTACATTGGCAAACCGTTTAACTTCGATGTGCTCTTGGCACGTGTCAATATGCTGATTGAGCAGCAGGATAAAAGAAAAGAATTATTCCACAAAACCATAGAGATTACTCCAAGCACAATAACGATAACTTCGCTGGATGAAAAACTCGTACAGAAAGCCCTTCAATCCGTAGAGAAAAATATGGATAACACCGAATATTCGGTGGACGACCTCAGTTCCGACATAGGACTAAGCCGAAGCCAATTATACCGAAAACTGCAATCCATCACAGGAAAAAGCCCCAATGAATTTATCCAATTAGTAAGGCTCAAGCGAGCCGCCCAACTGTTGATAGACAGCCAATATAACGTTTCGGAAATCGCCGATTATGTAGGCTACAACACCATCAAATACTTCAACAAGCATTTCAAAGCGGAATTTGGAATGACCCCAAGCCAATATCGGGCGGAAAAATCTACGATTTGAAACAAAACGCCCTAATATTTGGCATAAAATATCCTATATTCATTCTTATTTACACTTTACCTTTGCCGTGTGAATTTTCACATAAATTATTTGTTAAAAATTTAAATTTGTATTTTATGAAACAAACGAAAAAAATCTTTGTTTGCATGCTGATGCTGATGTCGGTTTCAGCCTTTGCACAAAACAAAATCGTTGGCACCGTTATCGACGACACAGGGGAGCCAATTATTGGTGCTTCCGTGAGCGTGAAGGGCACGAGCATCGGTACGGCTACCGGTGCCGATGGCGGTTTTGCCTTGAATGCCGAAACGACGGGTACATTAGTTGTATCCTACATCGGCTATGTGACGCAGGAAATTCCTGTTGATGGAAAATCTTCATTTAGTGTTACATTGGACGAAGACCAAAAAACATTGGATGAAGTGGTCGTTGTCGGTTATGGAACGCAAAAGAAAGCCTCCCTGACCAGTGCTATCTCGTCGATTAAGGGCGACGATGCGTTTAAGGATAGAGGTATCAACAATCCCTCGGTGGCTTTGCAGGGTACGATTCCGGGCTTGACGGTAACTCGCAGCAGCACCCGCCCGGGTAGTGAAGGGGCGGCTATGAAAATTCGTGGCGACATCTCTATGAACGGCAACTCAAGTCCGCTGGTGCTGATAGACGGTATGGCAGGCTCGCTCGACGAATTGAACGCGATGGACCCTAATGACATCGACAACATTTCGGTTTTGAAAGATGCTTCGGCGGCGATTTATGGCGCGCGTTCCGCATCGGGGGTTGTATTGGTGAGTACCAAACGCGGTAAACAAGGGAAAACGAAAATCACATATAGTGGTTCGGTAAGCCGCACCATTGATGGTATTCAAGCAGCTCTTACTACCAACCAACAATGGATGGATATGTTCTACGAAGCGCAATATCAGGATTCACGGGCAAAGAATCCTACATTGACAACAGACGCGGATATCATGGCGAATTTAGACTGGTGGATTTTGAACACCGGTAGCGTAATGGGTGGTTTGGATGTGAATAATAACAACGCACCTGTTTACAGAGAAGATTTGTGGAGAGCGATGCGCAATGGTGAAACCCTGACGCTGAACAATGCAGGCAAATACATTCGCTTAGAGCCGGGGCATTACTATTTGGACGAGTTGTATGGTGCTGCCATTTCTACCAAACACACGGTGAATGTGCAGGGCGGCGGTGAGAAGTTCGGCTATATGGCCTCGTTGGGTTATGCCGACAATCAGTCGCAATTGAAAGTGGCAACAGACGGCGAAAAGAAATACAGCGGACGCTTGAATATGGATTTTCAGGCAACCAAACGCTTGAAATTGGAAACAGGTATGGCTTATGAAATACGCAATATCACAACACCTACCTACAATATTGGTAATGCGGGCTATGAAGACCCTTGGTTTTGGTCCCGCTACAATAAAAACGGAGACTATCTTGATGTCTTTAGCGGTAACCGGAATCCGGTGGCGCAAGTAGTGGGCGGCGGAGAAACCAAGAACGACTACAGCATTTTCCGCGGCAACGCAAAAGCCACGATTGATTTGGGCGACCTGTTGAAAGGACTTTCCGTTTACGGTACCGGCGGCTACAAAAAAGTGGAAAAAGCCACTCAAACCAATACAGTAAGGATTCAATACTACGATTGGGAAGGTAACATGACCGGTAACCGCAACAATCCGGGTAATTTAAGGGAACAAATGCAAGGATGGACGAACATTACCTTGGGTGGTTTTGTGAACTACGACAATATTTTTGCCGAAGACCATCACGTGACTGCCATGGCAGGTATGACCGGTGAAGAAGAATCATGGAAAAGCATTACTGCCGGACGTCAACAAGGTCCCCTGTTTGCCGGTTCCGGTTTGGTGGATTTGAACGTTATGGCGAGTGGTACCAACAACATTGCCGACGGCGGACAAAGCGCATGGTCATTTTTATCTTACCTCACACGCTTGAATTATATATACAAAAACAAATATCTGGTTGAATTTTTGGGACGTCGCGACGGCTCATCTAAACTGTATCCCGAACAACGCTGGAAAAACTTCTTTTCCGCATCAGGCGGTTGGGTGATTACCGGCGAGGACTTTATGAAAGACCTCAACTGGCTCAACCACTTGAAAGTGCGCTACAATTACGGTAAAACCGGTAGCGTGGAAGGTATCGACAACTACGAACGATATGCCACCGTCGGTACGGGCAGTGCCTACTTCGGTACTAACGACCTCACAGCGCAAACCTCGGCATGGTTGAGCGGTATGACTTCGGCTGAACGCACCTGGGAAACGGTTAACAGCCACGATGCCGGTTTGGATTTTACCGTATTGGAAAATCGTCTTTCCGGTTCGTTTGACTGGTTTAAGAAAACCAACGAAGGCATGTTTATTTCCATTGCTTATCCTTCGGTGTTGGGCGCCACAGCCCCTAAATCGAATGCCGGCAAATTTGAAAGCAAGGGATGGGAATTTTCGCTCAACTGGCGCGACAAAATTAAAGATGTTACCTACAATGTAGGCGGCTGGATTGGTGATGCCAAATCAACACTGTTAGAGTGGCCCGACAATGCCAACGTGCCCAATCCGGGTAAAAACACCGACCGCTTGGTAGGGATGCCGCGCGATGCCATCTATGTATATAAAACCGACGGCATTTTCCAAACGCAAGCAGAGGTGGATGCCTACTACGCAAAATACTATTTTGAAGCCGACGGCGTAACGAAGAAACCCAACAACACGATTACGATGGCACCCGGAACAACCGGTACCGCTCGTTTGCGCCCCGGTGCCCGCAAAGTAGTGGATACCAACGGTGACAACAACATTACTATTGACGACTTGGTATATGCCGGCGATGCAGCTCCTCACTTCACCTTTGGCATCAACCTGGGCTTGGAATGGAAGGGCATCGACTTTAAGGCGTTTTTTCAAGGAGTTGGCGAGCAATACATCTTGCGCAACGGTAATACTTATGCGCCCTGGGTAGCCGCATCAGCCATGCAAAACCCGCGGTTTATGGGGCAACAGTGGTCGGATATCAATATTCCCAGTTTAGTAGATGGTGTTGAGTATGCAGCATTTACAAACACAAGCACCAATCAAACCATCGCTTCGCGTGACGCGAATTTCAATAAATGGAATTACGAAAACAAGGATGTGAGTGTGCAAAGTTTAAATTATCTGCGGTTGAAATCGTTGGTAGTCGGTTACACTCTGCCCAAAGCGTGGACACAAAAGGCGAAAATCGACCGCTTGCGCATATACTTCTCAGGTGATGACCTTTGGGAAACTTCCAGCATAGGTGACGGCTACGACCCGGAACAAGGCGAAAGTTCCAATACCGTATATCCGTTCAGCCGTATGCTCTCATTTGGTGTAGAAATAGGTTTTTAATTCATTCAATTATAATTATTAAAATATATGAAAAAGATAAAATATATCAGTTATTGGCTGATTTCGTGCACAGTATTAGTATTTTCAACAGGATGCGATGACTTCCTCGACAAGGAGCCGCTGTCTTCCGGAACGGAAGCGATATTTTTCACAACCCCTGCACAATTTGCGCAGGCGGCAAACGACCTCTACAAAATGGAGGGTTGGAAAAACTACGGTGGTAGCGGTTCTGAAAACAATATTGGAGGCAAACGCATTGATTTAGGTTTGGATATTTCCGGGTTTACCAATACCGGCGGCGGCGTTGCTCCGGAAGGCGACTGGCACTGGGATCTTCCCTACCAATACATTCGCGGCTGCAACATTTTGCTGCAAAAGGCTGCTGAATATTCCGGCACACAGGAAGACATCGCTATTTCGGTAGGCACCGCAAGGTTTTTCCGCGCCTGGCAACATTTTTACCTGTTGCAGTACTTTGGCGGCGTGCCCATTGCCGACCACTTGCTTGACCTGAGCGACCCCGTGGTAAAAGGTCCGCGCAATAGCCGTTATGAAGTAACCAAATTCATCATTGATGACTTGCGTACTGCCATTCCGTTGTTGCCGAAAGAATCAACTATTGCATCTGCCGATAAGGGCAAGGTGAGTCAGGAAGCGGCCAAGGCGTTTTTATCCCGCGTGTTGCTCTATGAAGCAACGTGGGAAAAGTATGTGCCCACCATTGGCTACGATTTGGATGGTGATGGCGCTCAAGAAGGTGCCGGAGTAACCAAACCGGCAGGATATCCGGGCATTACGGATATGCTGACCGAGGCGAAAAAATGGGCGGGAGAAGTAATCACGGAAGCCGAAGCCGGCACTTTTGCGCTGTGGAACGAATGCGACTCGTTGAGTTACTACTATTTGTTCAGCATTGACGAAAAAGGCGGCAACTGGTCGAATTTCAAAAACTTGGGCAAAACCACCAATAAAGAGTTCATCTTTCGCGTAAAATATGATTATGACGTGAAAAAAGCCGGCTTTAATTTGGCACATGTCGTAGGCTCTAATCAGTTCACCCAAATGAGCGCATATATGAGCGAATTGTATTTGTGTCAAAACGGCTTGCCCATTCACGTGAGCAATAGCTCCACCCGACCTGCGAACGCCACTGCCAGCGACAATCCGCAATACTTGGGCTTATCGACTTTCACCGGCGAATATCGCAACCGAGACTACCGTTTTATCGGTACCGTTATTCCGCCTGACAGAACTTCGTGGTGCTCCAAATCGGATTATGGTACACAGAATAAGGGTACTGCACAGCCTTATCCCACTCCTGTTTATCCGGAATTTCCTTACAATTCAGCCGACCCTGCTTTCGGCAGTAAAGATGCCATTTACACACCGCATTTGCTGAATGGTGGTACTCACAGTGGATATCGCAGTCGTAAGTTCATGCCCGAAGGCGGTAATCGAACGGATAATCAGGAATCGCCCGACTTCCCGCTCATTCGCCTTGCCGAAGTGTATTTGATTTATGCGGAAGCTACGGCGGAATTGGACAACGGTGCC
The DNA here is from genome assembly GCA_025996755.1 of Bacteroidia bacterium. GTDB lineage: Bacteria > Bacteroidota > Bacteroidia > Bacteroidales > Azobacteroidaceae > Azobacteroides. Next base: position 2,549 of record BNTR01000116.1, on the reverse strand, counting down.
ATTTCCAATAACGACCTGGACAAGTCGATTAACAAACTCCGCGACCGTGCCGGTGTAGCGCATCTAACCAATGAATTGATTGCAGGCAAATGGGATTGTGGCTGGTGGGACCATGCAACCAACAAAACCATCAGTAAACAAATGAATATGTTGGATGAAATTCGCCGCGAACGTACCGTTGAACTTTTTGGTGAAGGATTTCGCGAAAACGACCTCGAACGTTGGGGTATGGCGCATCTGGCTCTTACCGGTCAAAAGTTAGGTCGCTATGTGCTGAACACAGCCTACACCACATCGGTTGCCAATGATGCAACCTTCCACGGTCAAGCATGTTATCAACCCGATGCGCATCCCTTGACGTATGGCGTGTATGAGGGCACCGGTCCTTCCGATCCGGACTATGGACGGTCTATCGCAAATCTTTCGGGCAACTTGCTCTATCAAAAGAAGGACTACTTAAACCCGCTTCCATTGACACAAATCCGATTGAATCCGGCATTGAAACAAAATCCGGGATGGTAATCAGTTTATTAAAAACTCAAAATCAAAGCGACCGTGCTTGCATAGTCGCTTTGATTTTAAAAACAGTAAATAAATGAAGGTATTGATTTTAACAGGGACGTTTTTTTTAAGTTTGATGACGGTATATGCGCAAAAATTGGTTGCATATTCCGCTCCGGAAGGTGCTGCGTTGAATGGTGATTTCACTGTTCAGGTGAGGCTGGCAGGGCAAAAATGGAAGCAATTGCCTTCCTATCTTGTGAATGTGGATGAGGTAAAAGGGAGTAGCCATCAGATTGAAAATGCCTCTATGAGCTATTTTGATTTTGAAGGTGAAGTGGAAATATCGGTAACATTCAATAAAGGGACAATCCAAACGGCTAAGGTGCGCCCGCTTTCGTATGGAATCACTCCACAGATAAATGGAAATACGCTCACATTTAAGTTGAATAAGCCGCGAAATCTGTCGGTGGAAGTGAATAATGATATTTTTCACAACCTGCATCTTTTTGCCAATCCGATAGATGAATTTGTACCCAACCGGAAAGATAAAAATCTGATTTATTTTGGACCCGGGATACACACCGTAGAAGGAGGTGAACTTCGGGTTGCGTCGGGAAAAACAGTCTATTTGTCCGGCGGTGCTATTCTGATGGGGCAAATTCTTGTCGATAACGCCCAAAACGTACAGGTGCTTGGCAGAGGGATGGTGGATAAAACAGTAAAAGAGGGTATCCGGATTGCCAATTCGCAAAACATTCTGGTGGAAGGGATTATTGCAACGCAATGTCCGATAGGCGGTTCTGATAATGTTACGATTCGCAATGTGAAAAGCATCAGTTATTACCAGTGGGGCGATGGTATGAATGTGTTTGCCGGCAATAATATATTGTTCGATGGCGTATTTTGTCGCAATTCGGATGATTGTACTACGGTTTACGGCACGCGAAAGGGTTTTAAAGGCGGATGCAAAAACATTACCATGCAAAATTCTACCCTTTGGGCAGATGTGGCTCATCCTATCATGATTGGACTTCACGGAGATGTGGAGAAGCAGGATGTATTGGAGAATCTGAATTATATCAACATCGATATCTTAGACCACAAGGAAAAACAGATAGATTACCAGGGTTGTTTGGCAATCAATGCAGGGGATAATAATCTGGTGCGTAAAGTGCGTTTTGAAAACATTCGGATTGAAGATTTCCGGGAAGGACAATTGCTAAACCTGCGCATCTTTTTTAATAAAAAATACTGCAAGGCACCCGGAAGAGGGATTGAGGATGTCTTATTTAAAGACATTTCCTATTCCGGAAACAATGCCGAACTGAGTATTATTGCAGGTTATGATGAGGAGCGAAAAGTGAAAAATATTCGTTTTGAAAACCTGAAAATCAACGGACAAGTATTCTCAGACAATATGAAGGGAAAACCGGGGTGGTATAAAACCGCAGATATGACCCGCTTTTTTGTAGGAGAACATGTGGAGGATATTCAATTTGTGGAAATACCAATTCAAACCACTTTTACGCCGGGTGAAATCCGGAAAGACAACAAATGAATGGAATTTAGATTTTTTTTAGTAAATTTGCGCCTGAATGAATTATTAAAACACGAAATACACATGAAAAAAACGCTATTATTTTTATTCTCAACTCTCTGCCTGATTTCATGCAAGCAGGCAAGTGCGAATTATCCGATTCAGCAAGTAAATCTGAATCACATAACATTGACGGATGCTTTTTGGTTGCCCAAGATACAAACCGTTCAGCGCACCACTATCCGCTACGCCTTTGATAAGTGTGAATCGGAAGGACGTTTTGAAAATTTCATTACTGCCGGAAAAGTGATGAACGGCGGAACAGGAAAAACACGCGGTGTGATGCCTTTCGACGATACGGATGTATATAAAACCATAGAGGGTGCTGCTTATTCATTAATCAGTGCTCCCGATTTGGAGTTGGAAAATTACTTGGATTCCATTATTGCCATAGTTAAAATCGGACAGGAACCGGATGGCTATTTGACCACTTGGCGAACGATAGACC
>BNTR01000115.1 GCA_025996755.1 Bacteroidia bacterium | reverse complement strand
TGCGTCCGCGTATGATTTCGGGGCATTTGCAGGGGCGGATTCTCAAAATGCTGGTGCGCATGGCACGTCCGAAGCGCATCTTGGAACTCGGTACCTACACCGGCTATGCCACGCTCTGTTTGGCGGAGGGGCTGGCTGAAAACGGGGAAATCCACACCATCGAAAAAGACGACGAAATGGAGGATTTCATTCGTCGCAATTTTGAAAAATCACCGCTTTCCCCTAAAATTCATCTACATATCGGCGATGCTTTGGACGTGCTTCCAACGCTGGAGGGGACATTTGATATGGTGTTTATTGATGCCGACAAGCGGTTGTACTGCGAATATTACGACCTGATTTTCGACCGCGTCAATGCCGGCGGACTGATTTTGGCAGACAACACCCTCTGGGACAGCAAGGTGCTCGAATCGCCGCATCAGAGCGACAAACAGACGCAAGGCATCATCGCCTTCAACGAAAAAATCAAGCAGGACCCGCGCGTAGAAAAAGTTATTCTGCCGTTGCGGGATGGTTTGACGGTGATTTATAAAACTGTGTCTGCGAAAGTGTGACCCAAAAAGAATTAACCAAAATTCCTCCGTTCAGCGTAGGCTCCGCTTACGTTGTGAGTTAATCGCAAGGCTCCAGCCTTGCATGATGCAAGGACGTAGCGCGGACGCTACGCCCAACATGGGGAAGATATTTCGTACCTCCGGCACGTACGAGGTGGGGTGATGGGCTTTTTCTACCAACATATTGTGACTAATGGCACAACAATATTGTGACGGGCTGTTTTATACCGGCAGAGCCTACGCCGAACAGGGATAGGCTTGGCGTTGAATTTTTAGTGGTTCCGAGAAAATCACAGTTCAGGCAAAGAAGATTATCAAGATAATACACCATCTTGGCAATCTTCTTAATCTTATGAAAATCAAGGTTCAGACAATTATACCCATCATTTTATCCTATTCTAATTTTTTACTTGCCAATTCGAAAAAAAAGTGTAACTTTGTGGCATCAATTTTCTATATATGAACGAAGAAACGCATAACAAAGTTCGATTTATTACCTTTATGATTGCTCAGTTTGCCAAAGCCTACAAAATGAGCAAGCGTGAGGCATACATTTATTTGCGTCGGTATGGTGGATTCGATTATTTGCGAAATCATTGGTGGGCGTTGCACATTCAAAATCCATTTTGGGTGGAACGTGAGATGTTTGCTGTTTGCCGCAGAAATGGAGGTTTGAGATGAATGTATATCACGGCAGCGATGTGAAAATTGAGACTATAGACTTGTCAAAATGCAGGATTGGCACTGACTTTGGACACGGATTTTATGTGACAAAATTTTTGAAACAAGCCGAAGATATTGCTGCAAGAGTGGCTTCTTGGCACGACACGATGCCTGTTGTTACTGAATTTATTTTCAATGAATATGCCTTTGAAGACAAAGATTTCAAAGTTTTGCGTTTCGATGGTTATACGGAACAATGGCTTGATTTTATTGTAAAAAACCGCGCAAGTATTGCCTCAAAACCGATGCACGATTATGATATTGTAGAAGGTCCTGTTGCTAATGATGCTATTGCTGCGCGGATTTACGATTATTTGAACGGCGATGTTACCAAAGAAGTTTTTCTTACAGAACTGAAGTTTAAAAAGCCAATGCACCAAATTTGCTTTTGCACAACCGCCTCATTGCAAATGCTTTCGTCTGTTGGAAAAAACACCGACTCAAAAATTATTCAAATAGACGATTTAATTGTAGAGCAACTGATGCTTGATTATCAAATAGACGAAACGAAAGCCACAGATTTGTTTTATAACTCAAAAACTTTTGAAACCTTTTTGGACGAAAGCACTGATTTATCAAAAAAATCTTGGCAAGAAATTTATGCCATGTTAAAAAAAGAAATTCAAAGGTGAAAGCATGGCTTGTTGGTGGATATTAACCAATTTGGCTCTAATAAAAAAGCCTCTGTTAGTATATAAGAGTTGTCGCTCCACGAAGCCCAAAGCCTCCCTGAATTTCAATGTGAAAAGCAATGGGATAGGCTTGGCGTTGAATTTTTAGTGGTTCCGAGAAAATCACAGTTCAGACAAAGAAAATTATCAAGATAATACACCATCGTGGTAATCTTCTTAATCTTATGAAAATCAAGGTTCAGACAATTTTGAATTTGCAATGCTCACATAAAATGCGTAAATTTGCACCTCTTTTAATCGCATTTGTATGAAAAATCTTGTTTTTGTTGGGTTCATTCTGCTTTTTGGCTGTGCGGGCAAACCCCATTCGCAGTTGTCTGCTTCGTCTGAGCAGTCCGAAGCCCTGCGCGTGCCCGCGTTTAATGCCGACAGTGCCTATGCCTATACTGCCGCGCAGGTTGCGTTTGGTCCGAGGGTGCCTGCGACGGCGGCACATCAACGCTGCGGCGACTATTTTGTGGCTGCAATGAGGCGGTTGGGGGCAACGATAACCCAGCAGGAGGCGACTGTAACGACCTATGACAGGCAGACGATTCCGTTGCGCAATATCATCGCGGCGTTTCAACCGGACAAGCCGACGCGCGTGTTGCTGTGCGCTCATTGGGATTCGCGCCCGTTTGCCGACCGGGATGCGAATCCGCAAAATCACCGGCGGGCGATTGATGGTGCCAACGACGGTGCCGGTGCGTGCGGCGTGCTGCTGGAAATTGCCCGCCAAATTGCCTTGCAAGCACCGAATGTGGGCATCGACATCATCTTTTTTGATGCGGAGGACTGGGGGCAACCGGCATTCGACACCCGTCGCTCCGGCGATTCCGGCTACTGCCTCGGCTCAACCTATTGGGCAAATCATCCGCATACACCGAACTACAAGGCGCAATATGGCATCTTGCTGGATATGGTGAGTGCCCGCGGCGCGCGTTTCTTCAAGGAGCAAAGTTCGGTGTATTATGCCAATAACATCGTCAAAAAAGTGTGGGAAACGGCGCAATCGCTGGGTTATGGCGACTATTTTGTGGAACAAACCGGCATCGGCTGCGACGACGACCACATCCCCATCAATCAAATCCGCAAAATCCCCTGCATCGACATCATCGAGAACGACCCCAACGCCCCAAAGGGTTTTGGCGACTATTGGCACACGCTGGACGACACGATGGATGCCGTCAGCAGGGAAACGATGAAGGCGGTGGGGCAAACGCTGCTGCAAATAATTTATAATTCATAAAAAGATGGTTATGACACACTACGACTTGGCAATCATTGGCGGCGGACCTGCGGGCTACACGGCTGCCGAATTAGCCGGCAAGAACGGCTTGAAGACGGTTTTGTTTGAGAAAAACGCCTTGGGAGGCGTCTGTTTGAACGAGGGGTGCATCCCCACGAAGACGCTTTTATACTCCGCCAAGGTGTATCACACGGCGCAAACGGCTGATAAATACGGCGTTACGTGCGAAAATCCGACGTTTGACCTGTCCAAAATCATCGCGCGAAAAAATAAGACGGTGCGCAAATTGGTCGCCGGCATCCGCGCCAAAATGACCGAAGCGGGGGTGGAGGTCGTTGTTGGAGAGGCACGTGTTATTGAGGGGATTGCGGGTCAAGCCCGCAATGACAACAGCCCTGTCATTGCGGGCTTGACCCGCAATCCCCTGATTGAAATCGCCTGCAACGACCAAACCTACACCGCGAAAAAACTTATCCTTTGCACCGGCTCCGAAACGGTGATTCCGCCGATTCCCGGATTGCGCGACACGGCTTTTTGGACGAGCCGCGAGGCGTTGGAAAACAAGGAAGTGCCCGCCTCGCTGGTGATTATTGGCGGCGGCGTGATTGGCATCGAGTTTGCAACGTTTTTCAATACGCTGGGCACCCACGTTACGGTGGTGGAGATGGCAGACGAGATTTTGGGAGGTATGGACAAGGAACTCTCAGCCCTTCTGCGCGCCGAATTGACGAAAAAAGGCATCGCCTTTCACCTCGCCGCAAAGGTGGTGGCGGCGACCGACCATTCCGTTGAAATCGAAAAAGACGGCGAAAAATCGGTGCTCGCCACGGCGCAAATCCTGCTGAGCGTGGGTCGCCGGCCAACCCTTGCCGGCGTGAAAATCAACGAATTTATGCAAACCCCCGACCCCAATATCTACGCCTGCGGCGATGTGACGGGCTTTTCGCTTCTGGCGCACACTGCTGTGCGCGAGGCGGAAGTGGCGGTGGCGCACATACTTGGCGAATTACGAATTACGAATTACGAATTACGAGAAAAGATGTCTTACAAGGCTATTCCGGGTGTGGTTTATACCAATCCGGAGGTGGCGGGCGTGGGCAAAACGGAGGAGATGCTGCAAAAAGAGGGCATCCCTTACACCGTCAAGCAACTGCCGATGGCATTCTCCGGACGGTTTGTTGCCGAAAATGAGCAGGGCAACGGCGTGTGCAAAATCCTCGAAGGCACGGACGGAGCCATTCTCGGCGTGCATCTGCTGGGCAATCCCGCTTCGGAGTTGATAGTCATCGCCGGCATCGCGATTGAGCAGGGTATGACCGCCAAGCAACTTAAAGCGGTCGTTTTTCCTCACCCCACTGTGGGCGAAATCATCAAGGAAACGCTGTGATGCCGCGCAAACACCATTGGAAACTAATTGCGCGGGCATTCTGTTTCGTTTTCCTCAATATGCTCGGCGGCAGCAGGTTTTTTACGAAAAAGTGGTTGAGGCACGACGGCGATGCAACTTATTTTGATTTCAATGGGGCGCGGCTGCCGGATGTTTCGGCTGTGCCGGAAAAATTGGAAATGCTCAATCTGGTTTTTGAGGACGTTTTGCTGTTTCCGTGCCTCCTGAACGACGATTATGACCATTCATTGGTGCGTTTGATGGACGTGCTTTTGGCAGAAGGACCTTATGGCTACACCGACGGGGCTTTCGATATAACCGTCCGGAAGGGCGATGTGGTGATTGATGCGGGGGCGTGGATTGGCGATTTCAGTGCGTATGCCGCCTCCAAAGGGGCGGAGGTGTATGCTTTTGAGCCGGTGGAAGATACTTTTCAGTGGCTGTGCAAGACGCGCGACCTGAATGGCGGGCGGATTTATCCGGTGAAAAAGGGCTTGGGCAGTCGCGAAGGCGAGGCGGATATTTTCATCAACGAATATAACAGCGGCACTAACTCGCTCGTTTTCAAGGGAGAAGAAATCGCGGAGCGAATCGTCCTCACAACCCTCGACCAATTTGTGGAAGAAAACCGCTTGGAGCGAATCGATTTTATCAAGGCAGACATCGAAGGGGCGGAACGGGATATGCTGCGGGGAGCTTTCAATGTATTGAAAAAGTTTGCCCCCAAGTTGGCAATCTGCACCTATCACCTCCGCGACGACCCCAAAGTGCTGGAACAGTTGATTTTAGAGGCAAACCCCAATTACAAAATCGTGCATCGGCGGGGTAAGTTGATGGCAGAGTCGATGAAATAAATTGGTTTTACGTTAGAAAAAGTGTCTCAAAAGTCTGTCATTGCGGGCTTGACCCGCAATCCATTGTTCCAAGAATAGTCATAAATCCGGTATAAGTAACTATTTTCGTTTGATTGTGATGCTGCAATATCAGTAAATCTTTATCGCCGGTAATGAGGTAATTTGCCGAAATTGTGTCTGCCAAAGAAAGTAAGTATAAATCGTTTCTATCTCTTATGGTTGAGATAGCATTCACGAGTACTTGTGTGTTAATACAAGACGATGTTATCAATCTCAAAACATCACTAATACTTTGCTCCGTTACATACCTCCGCACTTTTGTTCTTAACGACACGTTTAGAAATTCATCATTTAGTTTGTCGCAAGTGTATATAGATAGCCGCGTATCATCACACAACGCCCTCATTTCTAATAACTTCTTGCCTATCAACAGAGACACCCACAAGTTTGTATCAATAATGACTTTACATTTCTCCATATCGCACCGCTCTCACTTCTGCCATTATTTCTTCATCTGAAATATCCACATTTTGAGGACGCGATTTGATATATTTATCCCAAAGCGTTTCTTTTGTTTCTGTTTGCCATCCCTTTTCGGCAGCAACCTTTGTGAAAAAAGGCATATCTGCGGGCGGAATGCTCACAAAAACTGTTTGCAATGTTGTATTCATACCTATAATTTTTTATATTATTCCGCAAAAGTACAATTTTTTCCTCAAATTACCAAATCTTGGATAGCAGCGATTTGGTAAAATCAATTTTATCGCGTACCTTTGTGGACGTTTTTACAAAATGCGAATGGAACAAAATATTTTACGCACCGAGAATTTGGTGAAGAAATACGGCAGTCGCACGGTGGTCAACCATGTGTCGATTGACGTGAAGCAGGGCGAAATCGTGGGGCTGTTGGGTCCCAACGGTGCCGGCAAGACAACGACTTTTTATATGACCGTGGGGTTGGTGACACCCGAAAAGGGGCATATCTATCTCGACGACCTCGAAGTAACGAAATTTCCCGTCTACAAACGGGCGCAACACGGCATTGGCTACCTGCCGCAGGAGGCTTCGGTGTTCCGAAAAATGTCGGTGGAAGACAATGTTCGGGCGGTGTTGGAGATGACCCACCTGTCGAAAGCCGAACAAAAAGAGCATCTCGAATCGCTGATTGGCGAATTTGGCTTGGGCAAGGTGCGCAAAAACTTGGGCGACCAACTGTCGGGCGGCGAGCGGCGGCGGGTCGAAATAGCCCGTTGCCTCGCCATCAATCCGAAGTTTATTATGCTCGACGAGCCATTTGCGGGTGTCGACCCGATTGCCGTGCAGGACATTCAGCAGATTGTGAGCAAACTGAAAAACAAAAACATCGGCATCCTCATCACCGACCACAACGTGCACGAAACGCTCAGCATCACCGACCGCGCCTACCTCCTTTTCGAGGGCAAAGTCCTCTTTCAGGGCAACGCCGAAGAACTGTCAGCCAATCCGATTGTGCGCGAAAAATACCTCGGCAAAGACTTTGAACTGCGGAAAAAGACGCTTTAATTCAGCATCATAAACGCCTCCCAATACGCCACGGCGGGGGCATAATCATTTGTGTAACGCAACATACCGGGCGATTTACTGCGGAAGGCATCCGAATCAAATTTCGTCCCACCCTCGTTGATATAATCTTGCAGGGCAACCATGCGTTGCGCCGCGGCGGGGATGATTTGCACGACAGGCAATTCTTCGGTCATCATTCGTAGGTCTCCGCAATTGAAAAAGCCGTATTTGGCATAAGCCTGCGCCAATTCGGGCGATTGCGGAATCAGAAAGGCATAGCCGCAATCTGCCCCCATATTGTCCAATTTAGACAGTGCGGCAGTCAAAAGTTGATGCATATAGCCCTTGCGGCGATGGTCGGGATGCGTCATCACACCATATATATAGTGCGCGGGGTACTGCTTTTCATCAATTCTCACCTCGCAGGGCAGCATCTGCAAAAAGGCGACCGGCTGCCCGACTTCCACAGCGATTAACGCCTCCTCGTTTTTGTATAACTTACTGAAATACAAATCAATAAATACGTCGGTATCCTCCGGAAAGCATTGTTTCCAAAGTGCCCTGAGCGCGGGTTTGTGTTTGTTCTCTCCTTGTTGTATCATAATTCATAAATTTATATATTCATAACTAAAAAACCTTTCTCTAATAAAAAATCGGGGTGATACGACTCTTTGGCTTTGCGGAGCGACTCGATGCCGAGGTCTTCTTCGCGATTGATATAGAGGTAGTTGGCGCAGTTGTGTTCTGCGAATTGTTGGTTTATCATCGTGAAGCCGCCCTCGATTGCGTAGAGGCTTTTTTCGGCGTGCACGCCAAAGGTGTCTGCCGTCAGGGGTTGCCCGTAGGAATACGCCAAAATCTCGCCGCTGATGCGCAGTGCGCCGCCGATTAAGCCCAATTTTTCGTATTCGGCAAACGCCTTTTCGGTGGCGAAATGCTCCTCTCGCAATGAATCTTCGTGGGTGTTGTTGCCGTCCTGCTCGCACCAGCGGCGATATAACTCCAAACATTCGGGGATAATTGCGCGCGTAATCGGCACATATTCCCAATCGGGATAGGTGCGCTTGAATTTGTTGATGTGGTTGCGCTTGGGCTGATATTTTTTGCCGACAAGCGAAATCAAATCGTCTGAGCGGTAGAGGTATTCAAACCACGCGCGCGCGGTTTGGTATCTGAATTTGTTGGGCATTGCCGCATCAATTTGTTCAAACATTTCCCGCGTGATGGCATACAGGCGCACCTCCTCCCCCCGAAGTGCAGCATCCCGCACAATACGCTCCAAAGCCCCTAACAACCCATAATCCGTAATTCGCAATTCGTAATTCGTAATTGGAAAAAGATAGCCCGGCTTGTTATTTTTTGCCTGAAAACGGATGTATAGCCAGCCGTTTTCCACCGCAAAAGTGGTGTCGTAGGCGTGCTTCCAGCAAAAGATATTGGAAAACGAGAAGTCGCAGTTGCGGAACGTACTTTTGTCGAAAAAGGACTGAATCAGGTCTTTGTCGTCGATAGTAACCGGCTTAAAATCAAGCATAACGTGTCAGACAAGTTTATTGGTGGTGGTGTCGGGGAAAACGACCGTCGGCTTGAACGTTTTGGCTTCCTCAAAATCCATCAGCGCATACGACATAATAATCACCACATCGCCGGGCAGCACTTTGCGCGCCGCCGCACCGTTCAGACATATCGTGCCGGAGCCGCGCGCACCCTTGATGACATACGTTTCGAGGCGTTCGCCGTTGTTGTTGTTCACAATGTGCACCTTTTCGCCCTCAATCAGATTGGCGGCGTCCATCAGATTTTCATCGATGGTAACGCTCCCGATGTACTGCAGATTGGCTTCCGTGACGGTCACCTGATGCAATTTCGATTTAATGACTTGAATCATCATAATTTTATAGTGTAAAAAACGTTCATCACTTCCTCTACCTGCGGCAGCAACGCCTGCTGCCCGTCGTTGACCACGACATAATCTGCCCGCCGGCGGCGTTCCTCGTCGGAGGTCTGATTGTTAATGCGCTCCATCACAGCCTGTTCCGACATCCGGTCGCGCTGCACCACGCGGGCGATTTTTGTTTGCAAAGGTGCCTCCACAGTTACCGTCATATCCGCCAATTGAGCGAAGCCCGATTCAAATAAAATGGCTGATTCCAATGCCACGGGGCAATCTTTGCCCGCT
>BNTR01000114.1 GCA_025996755.1 Bacteroidia bacterium | reverse complement strand
AGTGTTTGAGGAAACTTGGAAAGATATTGAACTGACAAACGGGATTGTAAAATTAACTGACATCTGGGATTTTGATGAATTTCGTATTAACAGTTGCTATGTCGAAAAATGAAAACCAAAAGCAAAAGTTACAATTTTTTTTCTTAACTTTGTAGCCTGAAAAAATAGAATTTATGGCTCAAATGAAAAATATTGCCATTGTGGCGGGCGGCTATTCGTCGGAAAGCGTTGTGTCGCTGAAAAGTGCGGAGGGTATTTACTCTTTTATTGACAAGGGGAAATACAATTTGTATATCGTGCTGATTACTAAGGACAAATGGGTGGTGCAACCGAACGGTGAGGTGATTGACAAAAACGACTTTTCGTTTACGCACAACGGCGAAAAAGTCAAATTTGACTTCGCCTATATCACCATTCACGGCACGCCGGGCGAAAACGGGCTGCTGCAAGGCTATTTGGATATGCTGGGCGTTCCTTATTCCTGTTGCGGCGTGGCGGCGGCGGCGCTCACGTTCAACAAGTTTTATTGCGTCAATTATTTGCGCAATTTCGGGGTGAAAACGGCGCAGTCGGTGCTTGTGCGCAAAAATGCGCAACGTGCGCCATCGTCTATCATCGACGAGTTGGGATTACCCGTTTTTGTGAAGCCCAACGACGGCGGCTCAAGTTTCGGGACAACCAAAGTGCATACCGCGGAAGAGTTGCAACCCGCTATTGATGAGGCATTTAAGGAGGGGCAGGAGGTGATGGTGGAACGTTTTATGCCGGGCACCGAGGTCACATGTGGCTGCTATAAAACGAAAAACAGAACGGTCGTTTTCCCCATCACGGAGGTGGTAACGAAAAATGAGTTTTTCGATTACAACGCCAAATATAACTTGGAAAGCGACGAAATCACGCCGGCACGCATCTCACAGGCGTTGACGGACGAGATACAAGCCCTGACCTCGAAAATCTACGATTTGGTGGGCGCACAGGGCATTATTCGCGTGGATTATATCATCTCGGAGGCGGGCATTGTGCGTATGCTGGAGGTAAACACCACGCCGGGGATGACTGCCACGAGCTTTATTCCGCAGCAGGTGCGGGCGGCAGGCTTGGATATTAAAGATGTAATGACTGAAATTATTGAAAATAATGGAAACAACAGACGTATTTGACAACATTCGCGCGTATCGCGACGACGAAACGCAACACATCGTGGAGATTCTTTTGCAAGACCCTGAGTTTAAGCGTATTATCGGCATTGTGATAGAGCGCGTTTTTCCGCAGATGACTTGGGCCAGTTTTTGCCAACTGATGCGCTCCTACAAGACGATGACTGAATTTCAGACGGATATTGTCCGCCGGTTTGTGTTCGACTTGGTGGGTGGAGCCTCCGACAGTTTAGACAGTTCGGGGCTGGAAAATGTGGTGCCGGAGCGGGCTAACGTCTTCATTTCCAACCATCGCGACATCATTTTGGATGCCTCGTTAGTCAGCACGTTGCTGTGCAAGCACGGTTTGGATATGACGGAGATTGCCATTGGCGACAACCTGCTGGTTCGTCCGTGGATTGAGCATCTCGTGCGCCTCAATCGGAGTTTCATCGTCCGGCGCGGCATTTCCGGTCGGCAGATGCTGGAAAATTCAACCCTCCTGTCGAAATACATCCACGACACCATCGAAAATCGCCATCGCCCCATCTGGATAGCCCAGCGGGAGGGTCGCGCCAAAGATTCCAACGACCGCACGCAGGAGAGCGTGCTGAAAATGCTCGCCATGGGCGGTGAGGGCAACTTCGTAGAAAGCCTCAAGTCGCTGAACATCATCCCCGTGTCGCTGTCCTACGAATACGACCCCTGCGACTATCTGAAAGCAAAGGAATTTCAGCAAAAACGCGACACCCCCGACTTCTCAAAATCAGCCAAAGACGATATGGACAGCATGGAAATGGGTATGTTTGGCTACAAGGGTCGCGTCCACATCCGCTACGGGAAAGTTATCAACAGCGACCTCGAAAAAATCGACCCCACACTGTCGAGAAACGAACAAACCGCAGAGGCAGCCCGCCTGATAGATGCCGAAATTTTCCGCAACTACACCCTCTATCCGGGCAATTACATCGCCTACGACCGCCTGTGGGGGCAAGGCGCGTGTGCAAACAAATACACCGCCGCCGACATCAAAGTCTTCGACACCTACCTCGACAAGCACCTCGAAAAAATCGACCTCCCCAACAAAGACCTCCCCTTTTTGAGAGAAAAACTCCTGACCATGTATGGCTATCCGGTGAAAAATCAAAGAGGGAACTGAACCGCTTAATTGCCACCCCCACCGCCGCTTTCGCCGCCGCCGGAATTGCCGCCGCCCATGTTGTCGTCATTGGAGATGCCGCGTGATACTTTTTTGATTTGCGCCTTCATTTCGCCGAAGCGGAAGTTTATGTTTATGCCGAAGCGGGTGTTTTGGTTGCGCCAGTTGGTGCTTTCCATCTCAAAATCGGACGTTTTAGTGGTGTTGGTCGATTTCATTGTGTTCGTGAATGGGTTGTCGATGAACGCCCGAAAAGTGAGCCTTTTATTCAACAGCGACTTGGAGGCAGACAGTCCGTAGCCATAGTATATGCCGCCTTTCCCTTGCAACTGAATCCACGGGGTTTGGTAATACTCATAGACATTTAGTACGAAATCTTTGGGCAAAGTATATTGGATGCCACTATAGGCATTGCCGGAAAATCCATCATTTTTCAATTTGTATTGCTTGGATTCGATGCTTGTGTATCGACCGGATAAGTTGCCGTAGATGCGAAATTTCGGGTTTGGACTCCAATTCAGATAGGTGGAAAGTGAAACGCCGTGATTCTTGCCCTGATTTTCGTAGGTGGTGTAGGTGATGTCGTTTTCAATCCACGAATGTTCCTCAATGGTGTTGTTCGCAAATTGATACGACAGATTGGCGTTCATATTGAATTTGGGGTTGAAAAAACTGTAGTTGAGCGTGAAATTGTGGGCTTTCACCGCATCTAATTTCGGATTTCCATACCGCACATTGGTCGTGTCGGTCGTGTTGCGATAGGGATTGAGATGCCAGATGCCGGGGCGTTGGATGCGCAGATTGTAGCCCACGCGCATGGTCTGTCCCTGCTTCAGTTGGTAAGTAATCGTGGTGCTCGGCACCAAATTGGTGTAGTCCGCACCAAAATTCATCTTCTCGTTTTTTGCATATTCCGCGTCCAACCAGGTGCCCTCAAAGCGCAACCCCGCCTTGAAACCCCATTTGTCGACTTTCACATTATAGCCCGCATAAGCCCCCAAAATGTCCGAATTGTGCGAAAATTTATCGTTGTCGGACGGGCGTAGTGTCCAGTGTCCCGTCCCTGTGGTTTCATCCCAGAAGTTAAATTCGCTCTCGCTTTTGTTGATGCGCTTGATGTATTTGATGCCCGCCTCAATGGTGTGAATTTTATTGACAGGTGTCGTGAAATCCAATTGAAGCGTGTGCTCAGAGGTGGAGCCTTCGGTCGATTGCATGTTGTCAGGCACGTTGTCAATCTTAGTTTCCCCCGAACTTTTCTCCGGCGATGTGTTAAAATTGTAAGAAAATGTCAGCAAACGGTCTTTCACGCCCGCAAACGAGCGTTGATAATCCGCCCGCAACGACGGTCCGCCAAAGGCATTTGTTCCGTCTGTCCGCTGCTTGTAGTTGTAGCCGGAAATACTCGTGCCTTTCAAATCTACTTCCATCTCTCTTTCAGAGTTGTTGTTGCCGCTAAATTGGTTATAGGACACGCTCAACAAGCGCAGGGTGTCGATTTCGTAACTCAATTCGCCGTAGCCGTACATCATATTGAACGTGGTTCTGTTCCAGCCGTCTTGTGTCAGCAACGTGTTGTTTTTAATATCACTTCGCTCACTGTAGGAGTCGTTTTTTGGATTGCGCCGGTGATTAGCATTCAGATTGCCTGTAAGACCTAATTTACCCTGTTTGACGGAAAAATAGGTGCCTCCGCCTAAACTGCCCAGATTGTCCACAAACGTGCTGAGCGATACTGTGTAGCCGCCCATCGACGAATTGTCCTGTGTTACGATGTTGAGGATGCCTGTTACGCCCTCCGCGTCGTATTTCGCGCCCGGGTCGGTGATGACTTCGATGGATTTTATCGTGTTGGCGGGCATACTCCGAAGCACGTCTTTCGGATTGTTAGACAGCAAGTTAGAGGGCTTCCCGTTCATATAAATCTTGAAGTTGGACGAGCCTTTGACTTGAATTTCTTCGTCGCCATCGACCGTCACCATCGGCACTTTTTTCAGCATTTCCAGCACATTGTTGGTCTTCGCTTCGGGGTCTTCCGCCATATCGTAAGTGATTTTGTCCAAATCAACTTTCACGAGCGACTTCTGCGCCGTCACCACCACCTCATCCAGCGACTGGTCGGCGGTCAGTGCATCCAGCGAATCAATCACCGCCACAATAGAATCTCGCTGTGCCGCAGTCTGGGCATAACTCAGGGACGTTCCTACGAAGAGGAAGCAAAGAACAAGTATTTTTTTCATCGTATGAATTTTTAAAATAATTCGGCGACAAAGGTAGTAAATAAATCTGAGATAAATACCTTGATTTCCTGCCAGCAGGGCAAATTTAGGGAATATACCGCAGCACGGCATACCGCAGCAGCAGTTCAAGCAGCAGCAAAATCAGCCCTGCCAGGGCGAAGATGCCGTATTCTTCCTGTTTTTTGCTGTATTCCTGAACGCTCATTTTGGTTTTTTCCAATTGGTCGATTTCTTCGTAGATGTGTTTCAGTGCCACATTGTTGGTGGCGCGGAAATACTGACCGCCGGTCATTTGGGCGATTTTTGTCAACACGTTTTCGTCGATTTCAACCGGAACGTTTTGATAGCGAACACCTCCGCCGGCGGTTCGGAAAGGGTAGGGAGCCGTGCCTTTGGTGCCCACGCCGATGGTGTAGACGCGAATGTTGTAGGCTTGTGCCAGTTCGGTAGCCGTGGTGGGGGCTATTTCGCCGCGGTTGTTGGTGCCGTCGGTCAGCAGGATGATTGTTTTGGACTTCGCGTTGCTGTCTTTCAGGCGGCTCACGGCTGTTGCCAAGCCGTGTCCGATAGCCGTGCCGTCGTCAATCATACCGCACCGTATCTCTTTCAGGAGGTTGAGAAGTTGCGCGTGGTCGGTGGTGAGCGGACATTGCGTGAAACTTTCGCCCGAAAACACGACCAAGCCGATATTGTCGGTTTGCCTGCCGCTGATGAACGTGGAGGCAACGTCTTTTGCTGCCTCTAACCGGTTGGGTTTCAGGTCTTCTGCCAGCATCGACGACGAAATATCCACCGTCATCATGATGTCGATGCCCTCCGTGGTGGACGTGTTCCAACTGTTGGTGCTCTGCGGACGTGCCAGCACGATGATGACGCACGTCACAGTCAGCAGTCGCAAAACAAACGGCACGTGCCTCAAATAGAGCCTGAACGTCTTTGGAGCCTGCGCAAAACCTTCCGTCGAAGCCATCCGCATCGAAGCCTGCGCGTTGCGCTTCCAAACGTACCACCCAATCATCGGAATGAGTAGCAGTAGCAGTAAAAAGCAATATGGATTAGCAAATATCATCTTTCAATTAAAAATTACGAATTACGATTGTCATTGCGCCCCTGCTCCGGAAGGGGCTGTGGTGTTGTCTCGTTCACAAACAGATAGGCATTCATCAGGCTCGTCTCGTTTTCGTCGGCGAGCGGACTGTATTTGGCGAATTTCACCAAATCGGCGGTCAAAAGCAACTGTTTCAGGTTGTTATAGACGGCGTTCGCCTCGCTGAGAGTGCGCACCTGTTCCAGCGTTTCGCCGGACACCTGTTCCAAAGCATCAATGCCAAAACGGGCGTGCAGGTATTCCCTAATCACATCCGACACCTGCGAATGAAACTCTTTTTCCTTGCCCTGCTGCCACAGTTTACCGGATTTTATTTCGTCCAGTGCCTTAATCGCCTGCACATGTGGCGGCAGCACTATTTTCTCTTTTTTCGGCATCGGAATAATTGGTTTATGCTTTTTTATACGATAAATCACATAAATAATGAGTAAGAGCACCACCAACGCGCCCCACACATAGAGCGCCGTGCTGAGGTGGTCTTGCCACACAAACGCCGGTGTGAGCACGTCTTTGATGTCGTAGAACTGCTTCGAGGACACATCCACCGGCACCGACGACACTTTCAACGCCAGCCGCTGCGAATAAACGGTGTCAAGCCCCTCCACCACCGCGAACGGCGGCAGCAGATAGAGTGCAGAATCGAACGAGGTGATGAGGTAATCATATCTAATCTGCACGCGGTTGTTGCCAATGTCGGTGGTGTCGAATTTGGAAATTTCCAGCACTTCCACGCCCTCCATCAATGTTTCGGTGTGCAGCGGGAGTTGCAAACGGGCATCTCTGTTTGCCGCGATGTCTAAATGGATGCGCGTTTGCTCGCCAACCAGCAGTTGCGCCGAGTCGATGGTGACACTGATGACGGCTTTTTGCGCAATTGCAGGCGTTGCCAGCAATAAACATAGTATTATTTGTTTGACTTTACCCATTTTTTAGTTCCTCCTGTTAAATAAATTCATCAGGGCTTTCACATAATCTTCGTCGGTGCGCACGCTCACGGCATCCACATGGCTTTTCTGAAATGCTTGCTGCATAAACGTTTGGCGGTCGTTCCACCACTTTTTATAGTTGTCGCGCACCTGCGCCGAGGCGGTGTCTACCCACGTTTCGAGTTGCGTTTCGGCATCCTGAATTTTCATCAGCCCCACGTTGGGCATCTCCGTTTCCCGCTCGTCATACACCTGCACAGCCACCAGGTCGTGCTTGCGATTGACAATCGTGAGGGCGTGCGAATAGTCGTGCGCGCTGTCGATAAAGTCGGAAATCACAAACGCGGTGCAGCGTTTCTTAATCGCATTCGTCAGATATTGAAACGCTTGCGTGATGTTCGTCTTCGTTTCAACCGGCTGAAAATCAATCAGTTCGCGAATAATATACAGGATATGCTTTTTGCCTTTTTGGGGCGGAACGAATTTTTCTATCTTGTCGGAAAAAAAGATGACACCGATTTTATCGTTGTTTTGCATCGCCGAAAACGCCAGTGTCGCCGCTATTTCGGTGAGCATATCCTTTTTCATCTGTCCCTGCGTGCCGAAATTTTTGCTGCCCGAAACGTCGATGAGCAGCACCACAGTCAGTTCCCGCTCTTCTTCAAACACCTTGATGTAGGGCTTGGAATGCCGCGCCGTAACGTTCCAGTCGATGTCGCGCACGTCGTCGCCAAAAGAATATTCGCGAACTTCCGAAAAAGCCATCCCACGCCCCTTGAAAGCCGAATGATACTGCCCGGCAAAGATATTTTGAGACAAACCCTTAGTCTTTATCTCAATCTGACGCACTTTCTTTAACAATTCGCTTGTTTCCACCTTGATTAGGGTACTTCAATTTTATTTAATATTTCTGAAATGATTTCTTCGGAGGTCAGACTGTTGGCTTCCGCCTCGTATGACAAGCCGATGCGGTGGCGGAGCACGTCGAAGCAGACTGCGCGCACGTCTTCGGGAATCACATAGCCGCGCTGTTTGATGAAGGCGTAGGCACGTGACGCCAGAGCCAGATTGATGGAGGCGCGAGGCGATGCACCGAACGAAATCATCCCTTTCAGGTGTTGCAAGCCGTTTTCTTCGGGGAAGCGCGTTGCAAACACGATGTCTACGATGTATTTCTCAATTTTTTCATCGAGATACACCTGATGAACGACTGCGCGGGCTTCCAAAATCTCTTTTTTCTTCAGCACGGGCTTGAGCACCTTCTTTTCGCCGGAGATATTTTGGCGGATAATCTGTTTCTCCTCATCCTTTTTGGGGTAGCCGATAATCACTTTCAGCATAAACCGGTCAACCTGCGCTTCGGGCAGCGGGTAGGTGCCTTCCTGCTCGATGGGGTTTTGCGTCGCCATCACCAGAAACGGCTCCGGCAGCAGGTGCGTTTGGTCGCCAATCGTCACCTGACGCTCCTGCATCCCTTCCAGCAGAGCACTCTGCACCTTGGCGGGGGCGCGGTTGATTTCGTCTGCCAGCACAAAATTGGCGAATATCGGACCTTTTTTCACCAAAAAATCCTCGTTTTTTTGGCTGTAAATCAGCGTACCCACCACGTCGGCAGGCAGCAAGTCGGGTGTAAACTGTATCCGGTTGTATTTGGCATCAATGAGCGATGCCAACGACTTGATTGCCAAGGTCTTAGCCAACCCCGGCACGCCCTCCAGAAGGATGTGGCCGTCGGAAAGCAGCCCTATCAGCAGGGATTCCACCAGATGTTTTTGTCCCACAATGGTCTGATCCATCCCCTTGATGATCAGATTGACAAAGCCGCTTTGACTTGCGATTTTGTCGTTAAGTTCACGTATATCAACTGTTTGACTCATATCAGTAATTTATTTTTTTATAATTCGCTTGCAAAAGTACAATTGTTCGAGCAATTTTCAAAATATTTGCCGTTAAAAAAAATTAAACATTGTATTTTTATATGATTGCCCGCCCTCATTTCATTTTATTGATTGTTTCGTTGAATTGTTTTATCTTTTCAATCATTTCACGAAAAGAAGGGTAATTGCCGTAAATCATCGTTTGCATCTTTTTGTAATCGTCTTCCCATTTTGCAATTACACTTTCAGGTGGAACAATGTTGATTTTGCCGGGCAAAAGTGTGTCGTAATCAAAATCTTTCATTGCAATAAACATTCGGCGGTGGGCGATTATTGATTTGTACAATTCTTTGTTATTCAATGCTTTGTCGGAAATGGGCGTGTCTAACATTCGTACAATATCGTATAAATGGCGGCTCATTCGTTCCACCCGAATTAAATCGTTTTGCTTTGAAAATTCCTCGTGCAGCAGGCAAACTTTTTCCAAAAATGTGCGTTCCGGTGCTACAACATTGATAGCAAAAGGCTTCTCGGCAAATGTTGATTGCGGAAATATTTCATCAATAAATGATTGAATTTTAACTTTTTCCACAGGCTCTTTCATCGACCGTCCGCTAATTTCCAAAATGACAACATTTTTAATATATGTGCTGCTTTCAAATACTGATTTGTATTCTACAAAAATCTTTTCGGGGTCAACGGTCGTAATCGGCGA
>BNTR01000113.1 GCA_025996755.1 Bacteroidia bacterium | reverse complement strand
TTAGAAATCATCTGAAAAATCTCGGACTTTTTGTCAATGAAGGCAAAATTATAGACGCGAGTTTTGTAGAAGTTCCGCGCCAGCGCAACACGAAGGAGGAAAACGCTCAAATCAAGGAAGGCAAAGGCGCTGAATTGTGGAACGACACCCCTTACAAAAAGCGTCAGAAGGATATTGATGCCCGCTGGACAGAAAAAGGCGGTGCAAAATTTTACGGCTACAAAGACCACGTCAAAATCAGCAATGGCTACAAACTGATTGATACATACGAAGTTACGAGTGCCGCGGTACACGACAGTCAGTTGACCGAAAAATTATTGCGCGAGGAGGATGCCGGGCAGAACCTTTTTGCCGACAGTGCCTACATAGGCAAACTGATAGATAAAATGCTGAAAGATAGAAACATAACACCTCAAATCATTGAACGGGCATTCAAAAACAAACCTTTAACCGATGAACAAAAAGGGACAAACCGCGTAAAATCGAAGACTCGCAGCCGTGTGGAACACGTTTTTGGTTTTGTAACGCAAAATATGCACGACTTTTCCTGTCGTAACATTGGATTTAGTCGCATAAAAGGGGTTATTGGGCTGCTCAATCTGGTTTACAATATGTTTCGTTACGAGCAGATAGTCCGCCTGCAACTGCAACCTGTAAGAGCAACATAAAAAATAATTTACAAGTATAATATACTGATAGATAGATAGAAAAAAAGATAGAAAAAATTTGGATTTTTAGAACAGATTTCAAAAAAATAGTGTAACTTTGCGCCGATTTTAGACAAAGTTTTTAACGGACTTCGGCTTTGTTGAAAAATCAATTTGAAAAAAGTAGTTTTTAGAAGTCCACATATGTAAAAAAAGCCCGACTTTCAGGGTCGGGCTATCAATAGTAGTGGCAAATGCTTAATTTTTCCCTATATGATGAAAAAACCAAACAAGTTTAGCATCTTTCTTTATACCGTCTTTTTGCAAATGTTCACGCAAAACCGAACTAACAAATTTTCTGAAAATCTGCGCCTCCAAAGAGGCAATATGATAACTCAAAAAGATTAAAACATCCAGATTGTAATAAACAATTTGCTTTTCAACACCTTTGTCCACATATCGGTACGTGTAACTAACATCATTTTCCCACAACAAATGGGATTTGAAAATACTGCGCAGATGATTCCCAATTGTTTGCGTATAGACATTAAACAATCGCGCCAACTCGTTTTTAGTCAGCCAAACGGTGTTATTGACTAACCACGCCTCTACCGAAGGCGATTTGCCTTCTTCCTTAATAATTTCAATAAATCCTGTGTTCATAATTATTCTTTTTTAGATGTTCTTTTAACGGTGTGCTTTACAGACAATACGGCAAGATTAAGTTCGACCGTTGTTTCCGTATCTGTTATTTCCAAAGCCGGATTGATGATGTCGGAAATAATCTCTCCTGTACGCTGAAGCATATTTTTTTGCACTTCTTTGTCTGTTTGCTGCCCAATCTCGGCGATGGTGCGGGACAACTCCCTCACTTTGGCAAACGTTTCAATAATGGCAAGTGTTGTATCAGTTGCCATCGGACTTTTGAGAATGGTTGCCAACATATAGAGGGCTTTTTCAGACAGTCCTTTGACCGTCGCCGGCGAAAATCTGAGTTTGGCAAGGTGGTCGAAAATTTCGACCACCTCTGTTTTCTCACTATCCGTCAAGGTGATAATATACCCGTTAGGAAACTTATCAGGATTATTCCGGATGGCTTCATTGATACGCTTTGTTGCTACTCCGTACAATTCTGCTGCATCACTGTCAAGGATAACTTGTTGTCCCTGAATACAAATAATCTTACTTTTAATTTTTTCTAAATCCATGATTGTATTTTTTATTGTTTAAAAATTTACTGCAAATTTCATATCCATCCCTCTTAATTTCTCTGCAAGGGCAGACATATCCTCACTAATTTTAGTGTCTGTTATTCGAGCATAAATTTGTGTCGTTTTGATGTTTGTGTGCCCCAACATCTTACTCACACTTTCAATGGATACGCCTTTTGAAAGAGTAACAGTCGTTGCAAAAGTATGCCTTGCAACGTGAAATGACAACGTTTTATCAATCCCGCACACGTCAGCAATCTCTTTCAAATAGGCATTCATTTTTTGATTTGTGATTACCGGCAATAATTTCCTTTCCGGCAACGTTCCTTTGTACTTTTCAATAATCATTGCCGGAATTTCCAACAATGGAACTCTGTAAGTTACACCGGTTTTAACGCGCTTCCCGATTACCCACAAATTCTCGTCAAAGGCTGTACGGATGTTATTTTCACGCAAATTAAATACATCTATGTACGCCAATCCGGTAAAGCAAGAAAAAACAAAAATATCTCGAACTTGTTCTAATCTCTTGATTGTAAATTCCTTCTGCATCATAGATTTAAGTTCCTCCCCATTCAAAAACGCCCGCTCTGTTTTTTCCCTATGAAATTGGTAATTTGCATAAGGGTCTGCATGAATCCAACCGTTACTTTTGGCTGTAAGAATGATTGTCTTCAGTCTTTGCATAAATTGAACGGTCGTGTTTTGTCCGCAACTGTGAATAGTTTTCAAATAAATCTCAAAATCACACAAAAATGAATGGTTAATCTCTTTCAAGTTGATGTCAGAAATGAGAGTCGGCTGTTACCGATGCCTCTCTGTCTGAAATTTCCCTGAAATGCTGGGTAATGGAGGCTCTGAAATTATCCAACAGACCATTCAACTGTTGCGAGGTAGCCGATTTGCCAATGGCACGTCCTGCTTTTGGACTCCACTCTGCCGGACTGATTTCGCATTTCAAACTAAACTGGGCAATTGCACCATTCAAGGTTAATCTTGCCATAATGGGAGCGGTCCCATTACTCTTCACTGCATTCTTTTTAATGTAAAAAAGAATCTTAAATGTACTTCTCATAATGCTTCATTTTTAAATTACAAAATTACTACTTTGTTCTCTCAAATGCAGCATTTCTGCTACGCCAAATAGCGACAAATCAACGACTTATAGCGACATTCGTTACCTATTTCATTTTTCTCCAACTTAGGTAACGATTTGGTAACGGAAGTCTGTCCGTTTTTGACTTTTTCTTGACTTTCAGGAGAAATCAAAAACAAAGAAAAAGCCTGTAAAATGCTAATTTTACAGACTTTGTGTGCTGTTTGTCGCCTGTTGGTAGCGACTCTGAGCGGAGAGATAGGGCAGTGAACTTTCCTATTTAACTTACTGAAAATAAGCAACTTAATTTTTTATTATTTCCAGTAGGTAACGATTTAGTAACGAGTTCACAGCTTACTCTCTTACGAAAGCCTGTAATAATGAATTACAGGCTTTGCCTTCGGATGTCGCCGATTGGCAGACCTCGCTGCGGAAGCGACGAGATTCGAACTCGTGGACCGGTTGCCCGATCGGCAGTTTAGCAAACTGCTGGTTTCAGCCACTCACCCACACTTCCAACTCTATTCTTGCGAATGGCGGCGCAAAGGTACAAACAATTTATGAATTATGAATTATAAATTATGCTTTTTTTTTCACTTTTCTGAAAAATATTATCTACCTTTGCAGAAATTTTTTTGACATGACAAAGAAAATTGTACTTATTTTATTGATTATCGTGCTCGCTATCAGCGCGTTAGTGGTGGCAATCAGCGGGGTGTTTTATTCCAAGATAAATCTGCCCGCGTTCAATATTGAAAAGCCGTGCTATATCTATATCAATTCGGATAAAAATTACGATGACGTGTTGGCTCAATTGGACACTGTGGGGCATATCGACGACATGAGGCTGTTTAATTTGCTGGCGCAAAGGCGAAATTACCCCCAGCATATCAAGTCGGGACGCTATGAAATCACGCCGCAGATGTCCTACGTGGAGGCTGTGCAGTTGTTGCGGAACGGTCAGCAAAGGGCGGTCAAACTCACGTTTAACAATGTGCGACTTGTCGGCGATTTCACGCAACGCATCGGCAATCAGTTGGCTGTTTCTGCCGATACCTTGGCGGCGTTGCTCCGCGACACCACCGTAGTAGCCGCGTTGGGCTTCGATTCCACCTCCATCCTCACGATGTTTATCCCCAACACCTACGAGCTTTTTTGGAACACCTCGTCAAGGAAATTTTTGGAGCGGATGAAAAAGGAATACAACCATTTCTGGACACCGGAACGCCGCGCCAAAGCCGATTCCATTGCGCTCACGCCCACCGAAGTGTCGATTCTCGCCTCCATCGTGGAGGAAGAAACGATTAAACAAGCAGAATATCCCATCGTAGCAGGCTTGTATTGGAATCGACTGAAAAAAGGGATGTTGCTGCAAGCCGACCCGACGGTGAAATTTGCCGTGGGCGACGTAACCTTGCGCCGCATTTTGCTCGCGCATTTGGAAATAGAATCGCCTTACAACACATACAAGCATACGGGATTGCCCCCCGGACCTATTCGCGTGCCTAGCATTCAGGGGATTGACGCGGTGCTCAATTTGACGCACCACAACTATCTATATATGTGTGCCAAAGAGGATTTTTCGGGCACCCACAACTTTGCGGTCACGCTGGCTGAGCACACGCGCAATGCGAAAAAATATCAGGCAGCACTGAATCAGAACAAAATCATGAAATAAAATCTTACACTTTCATTCATCTTTTTCATTGATTATTACTTCTTTTGACCGTATGCTCCAACGACAAAACAGCCAAATTTAGTCTAAAAGTGGTTTCTGTTTCGGTCGTGCCCAATTCATTGCCAATTAAGTCGGAAAGAATCTCGCCACTGCGATTCAGGCTACTTTTTCGCGCCTGCTCATCGGGCAGTTGGCTGCATTCGGCGATGGTGCGCGAAAGTTCTTTGAGTTTGGCAAACGTGTTGATGATTTCGATTGTTGTTTGCGCTGCGATTGGGCTTTTAAGAATTGTTGCAAGCATATACAACCCCTTCTCGGTAAAAGCGGTTGGCAACACTGATGAATGTTTCAAAGGATTGAACCGGTCAAAAATTTTGACCAGTTCGGTTTTTTCATCACCACTGACATTCCAAAGAAAGTCATCAGGAAATTTATCAGGGTTGTTTTTGACCGCCTGATTGATTTCCTTTGTTTGCACCCCATACAACACCGCGACATCGCTGTCGAGAATCACACTCTGTCCACGCAAGTTGAGCACCTTGTCCTCAACCTGATTAAATTTTACAATTTCTGTCATACTATTTTTATTTAAAATTAAAATTGCGACAAAGGTAATATATTGTGTGGCTTATTTCCAAATTTTTTATGTTATATTTGTGTTTACGTTGTGTTATCTTTTTCTTAACGTTGTGTTAATATTGGTTTTAGGGCTTGTGAGGGAGGTTTTTAAAACACTAAAAGCGGGCGATTGCTCGCCCGCTCTTGGTGTTTAAGAGATTCTTGCTAATTATAAATCTTCGGGGTAGCCCGTGTAGCGATAACCGGCTATTGTCCAATGTTCATCTTTGCTGACATCTACTGTCTTGGAATTTGGCACAAGTTCCCATCCATATTCCGCCACACCGGGAGTTTCCCAATCTGCCGCAGGGAGCAAATAACTTTGAAACTGTACCTTATCGGTATGTAATGTAAGTTTCAGGTATATGCCGTCGGTCACATTTCCGCCGATGCTGGTAGCTGCCTTCGGTTGGATTTTACCTTCCTGTAAGGTTGCACGGGTATATTCCTGAATACCATCATTCGTTTGACCTGCGGCAGTAGCAACCGGAAAATCATCGGCATTGGATGGTGAAAATAGAATGTATTCCCCATAGGTTGCGTTGTAAATAAACACTCTGCTATTCACATTTTCACCCGCTGCGGCAGCACTAAAACCGGACGCATTTCCGGTCAGAGAAAATTTACTTTTCAAGGGAAATTTACCGGATACATCATCTAACCAAATTTCGTTGGTGATATTCGATGCGGTATTGTAGAGATAAATCTCATTCCCTTTTTCAATGATTGCGCTCTTGCCAGGGAACTCCTGACAAGTGGCGGCTACTACAAACCGCCCTGCATATTCATACGTGGCACTATTCCAATTATCCAATTCATTATCACATGAAGTGAATATGAATGCCGTACAAGCAACTGCAAATAATATTATTTTTTTCATCTGTTTATAATTTTTATAATGATTGTTTGATAAGAATCAGATGGAATGTATAACCGGCTTCCCATTCAATGTTCATTTCGAATGTTTGGGTTGCTTCGTCATACGTTCCTTCTGCTTTTGAAAATTTATCTCCCCACGGGGTCACGTCACTTCTCGCAAGGGATATTTTACCCTTTCTGCTTATATTGACGGCTCCGCCCACAGCATATCTTGAACCATAGCCACGCCCTACATCATAAAACCCACCAAACAAATCGGATATATAATAAGCCCCGGACTCTTCCTGATAAATCAATACGGTCGGTTCGCTTTCATATTCCTTTGTTGGAGGAGCGTTGCGATAGCTATCCTTGGATACCTTATAAAAACCGGATGGAGAAACGGGGTCAAATACAATAACAGTACGTTTCTCAATTGTGGAAACGCCGTCTGAATTTTTAACGGTATATCTCAACGTATATTTCCCCGCTGTATTGATATCTAAAGTACCGGAAACGATTACATCCTCTGTCACGTCGATATTGCCTTGAAAAGCCTCGTATCCGGGGTCTATATATGGATTCCCCATTTCGACAAGCACTGTTTTAGCACCATCAAGCACAATTTCGCAGGGAACAGTTTCCCTCGAAAGGTCATCCATTTCATTTTCGCAAGCGAAAAGACAGAACGCAGAAGCGATTAGCAAATAATATTTATATAGTTTCATATCTTTATTTTTTTAATTTAACAACTGATTTTAATTTCCCGCTTTTTTATTCCACCACACCCTTTCGCCCACATTGGCTTTTTGCTTGGGAGCATTGTTGTTGCGGAAGATATACGATTCAGGATAGATGGGCGAAGCCGGTAAATTGCCATTCAGCAAGGCTCTACCCTTGACCGAGATAGTCAAATCGCCCACGGGGAAATATACGTTGAGATATACCGTTAAAAATTCAGACGGCGTTTCCACAATTGAGAAACGTACTGTTATTGTATTTTACCCTTTCTGCTTATATTGACGGCTCCGCCCACAGCATATCTTGAACCATAGCCACGCCCTACATCATAAAACCCACCAAACAAATCGGATATATAATAAGCCCCGGACTCTTCCTGATAAATCAATACGGTCGGTTCGCTTTCATATTCCTTTGTTGGAGGAGCGTTGCGATAGCTATCCTTGGATACCTTATAAAAACCGGATGGAGAAACGGGGTCAAATACAATAACAGTACGTTTCTCAATTGTGGAAACGCCGTCTGAATTTTTAACGGTATATCTCAACGTATATTTCCCCGCTGTATTGATATCTAAAGTACCGGAAACGATTACATCCTCTGTCACGTCGATATTGCCTTGAAAAGCCTCGTATCCGGGGTCTATATATGGATTCCCCATTTCGACAAGCACTGTTTTAGCACCATCAAGCACAATTTCGCAGGGAACAGTTTCCCTCGAAAGGTCATCCATTTCATTTTCGCAAGCGAAAAGACAGAACGCAGAAGCGATTAGCAAATAATATTTATATAGTTTCATATCTTTATTTTTTTAATTTAACAACTGATTTTATTTTCCCGCTTTTTTATTCCACCACACCCTTTCGCCCACATTGGCTTTTTGCTTGGGAGCATTGTTGTTGCGGAAGATATACGATTCAGGATAGATGGGCGAAGCCGGTAAATTGCCATTCAGCAAGGCTCTACCCTTGACCGAGATAGTCAAATCGCCCACGGGGAAATTCGCATACGCCGCCGCTCTGTTGGCTGCGATGTCTATCTCGTTGACAGCGGGATATTTGGTGCGGTTGCGTTCCAAAAATGATTCGATGTGCTGGTAGTTGCAGTTTGCCACCCATTTTTGCATGGCTATTTGCTTAATGGCAGGCTCAACGGTGGTGGCAGTAAACGCGGCATAACCTCCCGCTTCTATGATTGCCTTGCCGGCAATGCCATGCTGCGCGAGCGATGCCGTAACGGCTGCTTCGTAGTATTTTTGTGCATTGACAAAGTCACTTGCGCGTGCATATACCTCTGCAATGTAGAAGTTCACCTCCCAATCCGACATCAGCATCAAGTCCATGTTGCCGGTAAAAACAGCCGTTGCATACACTTCTTTATCATCGGCGGTGCCGTTGCCGTCGGAATCTTCTCTGGAGTCGAAGTCGCCGAAGAAAGCAGCCTTCGTGCCGGAAAATAATTTCGGCAGGCGTGGGTCATTGTTCACATTCAGATAATCGAAGATATTTTTGGAGGCGATAACGTTTCCGGAGAGGTAATTAGCTCCACCTGCTTGAAACTCCCGCATCGGGTGGCGTTTGCCTTCTACGGCATCATCCCAAGTTTTTCCGGGAATTTTAGCACTTGCCGTAAGGAGGTCTGCACCTTCAATGAAAGTTAGCAAAGCCGCATTATTATACGCACCTGCCTCAGACAGTCGCAACGTCAATTTCACTTTCAGCGCATTGGCAAACTGCTTCCATTTTTCTAAATCGCCTGCATAGATGTAATCATAATCGCCGTCAATCGAAGATTCGCTCAAATCAATGGCTAATAAGGTATTTACCCGTGCCAGCAAGTCGGCATAAATATCCTGCTGCTTGTCTTGCTTCGGGTGCAAAAGACCTTCGTTGCCCTTCAATGCTTCCGAGTAAGGCATATCGCCCCACACATCGGTAACGATTTGCCATGTGAAAATCGACAAAGCCTCCGCTATAAAGTAATAGCCCTTGTTGTCGTCAGCCTCCGTATCCGTTTTGATGCGTTTCAAGTCGGTGAGCGGCTCGCGCAACAGCGATAGATAGGCGGTGTTGAAGTCCTGCGGCAAATACTCACAAAAGGATTTGAACTGGGATGCGCTGTAATTTTGTGTCCAGTATTCCACCCAAAAGCCCCCGCCAAAACCAAAGTGCCAACCCATTAAATTACCGGCGATGCCCATCTCGGCAGCAGGCAATAACACTTTGGCATCCGGAATTTCTTCCAATGCGGTGGGGTCGTGGTTCACGTCCAAATAGTCGCTACACCCAACCGTAAAGAACAGGGCTATAGCGGACAATACTATGAATGATTTCTTTTTCATATTTTTTTTTACTTTTAATGATTATTAAAATGAAAGATTTAACCCAAACACATACGTTTG
>BNTR01000112.1 GCA_025996755.1 Bacteroidia bacterium | reverse complement strand
CTGCAACGATTTTTTTACTGCATCGGGTGTCCCTAAAGCAGCAAAATCGTCTATGAAAAATATTTTACCACGCTTGTGATTTTTTACTTTCTTTTCTATCTGATTTACAGTTGTTTGCATAGCTTATTATTAGTTAATCTTGTCCCCGAAACATGATAAATCGGGGACAAAATTCGACTGCAAAGGTAGTCATTTTTTTGATACATACAAAGGCGGCACAAAATATTATTTCCCAATACAAAACTTCCCAAAAATATTCCCCAGCACCTCGTCGGTTGAGATTTCGCCAGTGATTTCGCCCAGATAGTGCATACATTCGCGGATGTCTTGGGCGATGAAATCGCCGGAGAGGTTGGTTTTCAGCCCCTCTTCCACGCGGAGGATGGCTTCGTGGGCTTTACTCAGGGCTTCGTGGTGGCGCACGTTGCTCACGATGACATCTTGCTCGTTGCGGGTCGTTAAATCAGCCGCTTTTAGGAGGGCTACCTCCAATTTTTCGGTGTTTTTTTGGTATTTGGCTGACAAATAGATATGTTCCGCTTTGATTTGCGGCAGAAATTCTTTTTCCAAAATGAGTTGCTCTTCCCTGTTCAGTTTGTCGATTTTGTTGATGACCAGCAGCAGTTTTTTATCCGCTGTTCGGGGCACGATTTTGTCCGCAAGTTTGTCAATTTCCATATTAAATTGCGTTGCGTCAATCATCCAGAGCACGATGGAGGCTTGGTCGATTTTCTGAAATGTGCGCTCTACGCCCAGCAATTCGATGGCATCGGTGGTGTCGCGGATGCCGGCGGTGTCGATAAATCGGAACGTAATGCCCTGAACATTGACCACGTCTTCAATCACGTCGCGCGTGGTGCCGTGAATGTCCGACACGATGGCTCGTTCTTCGTGCAGTAAGTGATTGAGTAGCGTGGACTTACCTACATTCGTTTCGCCGACAATCGCGACGGGGATGCCGTTTTTCAGCACATTGCCCAGACTGAACGAACTGACCAATTTGGTCAATGCCACCCTAATCGTGTCCGCCAATTCCAACAGGCGCACGCGGTTGGCAAATTCGACATCTTCCTCGCTAAAATCCAATTCGAGTTCGATAAGCGACACAAAATCAAGCAGTTGCGACCGAAGTGCAAACAGTTCCCTGCTAAATCCGCCCCGCATCTGATTCATCGCCAACCGGTGAGCCGCCGCCGAAGCCGCCGCGATGACATCAGCCACCGCCTCTGCCTGCGACAAATCCATCTTGCCATTCAAAAACGCCCGCTGCGTAAATTCGCCCGCGCGAGCCAGCGCACAGCCATTCGCCAACAGCAACGTCAAAATCTCCTGCTGAATGAACACCGACCCGTGGCACGAAATCTCCACCGTGTCTTCGCCCGTGAAGGAGTGTTGCGCGCGAAACACAGCCACCAATACCTCGTCGAGAGCACCCCCCAGCCCCCCCTCAAGGGGGGAGTCGATTGTGCCAAAGCAGACCGTATTTGCCTGCTGTTCAGCAATTTTCTGCTTGTTCTTAGCCGTAAAAATTTTATCAACAATCGAAAAGGCATCCCTTCCTGAAACTCGGATGACGGCAATCCCACCCGTTCCGGAAGGGGTTGAGATGGCGCAGATGGTGTTGTGTGTGTTCATAATTTTATATTCTTTCCAAAACTTTGCCAATCAGCCCTTCAAACGAGCCTTTGTACTCCGTATTCATCTCGCCGGCATAGCGTCCGGCAATAATCAGGCAGGCGGTCATCGCCTTGTGCCCCATCAAGGCAGCCAAACCTGCCAATGCGGCACTTTCCATCTCGTAGTTGGTGATTTTCAGACCATTATATTCAAACAGTTCAATGAGTGTGTTTTGGTCGGGATTTGCCAACCCCAGCCGCACCTGCCGCCCTTGCGGACCATAAAACCCACAGGCAGAAATAGTTATGCCTCTAATCATATTGTGCCCGACGCGATTCAACAGTTCGTCATCGGAACGCACAAAATAAGGCTCTGCCAGCCATTTACTCCATCGCGTGTGCTGCGTAAATTTATCTACCAATTTAGAGTTATTCAATTTTGCGCCGCCTTCGTAAAAATAGAGCAGCCCATCCATACCCATCGAGATTTCCGAAGCCACATACGCACCAATCGGACAAGAGGGCTGCAAGCCGCCGGAGGTGCCGATTCGCACCAGCGTGAGCTGCCGAAAAGCCTTTTTGACCGTCCGCGTGGGCAGGTCGATATTCGCCAAAGCGTCGAGTTCGGTCATCACAATATCCAGATTGTCGCAGCCGATGCCGTGCGACAGTGCCGTGATGCGCTTGCCCTTGTAGGTGCCCGTGATGGTGCGAAATTCCCGATTTTGCAGGTCAAATTCCACCGAATCGAAACGAGAAGCGACAACGGGCACCCGCTCGGGGTCGCCCATCATCACGACCTTGTCTGCCAACTGCTCCGGCTTCAGGTGCAGGTGAAACACCGAGCCGTCGGCGTTGATTGGCAACTGGTCGGGTGAAATTGTCCTCATTTTTTCGCCGGCTTTGCAATCGTTGTCCGCATACTCGTGTCGGCTTGGATATTATTCATCTTGTAATAATCCATAATGCCGAGATTGCCGCTTCTGAAGGCTTCTGCCATGGCTTTGGGGACTTCCGCTTCGGCTTCAATCACCTTTGCGCGGGCTTCCTGCGCCTTGGCAATCATTTCCTGCTCGTTGGCGACAGCCATAGCGCGGCGTTCTTCGGCTTTTGCCTGCGCGATGTTCTTGTCTGCCTGCGCCTGGTCCATTTGCAGTTCCGCACCGATGTTTTTGCCGATGTCGATGTCGGCGATGTCGATGGAGAGGATTTCAAACGCCGTGCCGGCATCCAAGCCCTTTTTCAGCACCACTTTGGAGATGCTGTCGGGGTTTTCCAGCACGTCTTTGTGCGATTCTGCCGTGCCGATAGACGAGATGATGCCTTCGCCCACGCGGGCAATGACCGTTTCTTCGCCGGCTCCGCCCACCAATTGCTTGATGTTGGCGCGCACCGTGATGCGGGCTTTCACGAGCAACTGAATCCCGTTTTTCGCCACCGCCGCGATAGGTGGTGTGTCGATAACTTTCGGATTCACAGACATTTGCACTGCCTGAAACACATCGCGACCTGCCAGGTCAATGGCAGTCGCCATCTGAAAACTCAGGTCGATGTTCGCCTTTTCAGCCGATACCAGCGCGTGAACGACGCGCTCTACGTGCCCACCGGCAAGGTAGTGCGCCTCCAACTGGTCGCGCGTGATGTTGCGCAACCCCGCCTTGTGCGCCTCAATCATCGCATTAACAATCACAGGGGGCGGCACCTTGCGTAGCCGCATCAAAAAGAGCTGCAACAGCGAAATGTTAACACCCGATGCTTTAGCGTTAATCCACAGCACCACAGGCACATAGTGCAAAAACAGGGACAACAGCACAATCGCCGCCATCACCAAAATAAACCAGACAAATGTTTGTTCCATATCAATGTAAGAATTAAAAATTACGAACCGTTGGGCGCAAAGGTACAAAATTATTTTGGAAAAGGGTGGTTATTTAAAAATAATTCGTACCTTTGCAAAAATTTTGAATAAATGAAAAATAAAAAATTCGTACCTCCCCCCCCATCGACCCGCTCATTATCAGCGAGTTATGAGACTAAACGCAGTTGCGGTCATGTAGGTTTGTCTTTTCTTGGCTTTGCCGCTATTCCCGCGGTTTTGTGTTTAATCTTTATATGCTGTTTTGGCGTAAATGTCGTGTACTATGATGACTTTGCAATGATTGATTTGGCAAAGAAAATTAACGATTTGGGCTGGAATTTTGAAACATTATTTGCCAGACACTTTGAGCATAGGATATTTTTCCCGCGTTTACTTATTTTGCCCGTCGCTTATTTATCGCATTTTAACTCCGTTGCCCAGATGCTCACCTCTTTTGCGCTTCTCTCTTTAATTGCTTTTGTTGTAGCGAATTATATAGTCCAAAGAAAAGATGTCAGCGATAAAAAGAAATATTTTTTCATCACAATAGTATCTTTTTTAGTCTATAGTTTGGCACAATGGGGCAATTTGCTGTGGGGATTTCAGGTAGGCTTTTTTATGGTATTATTATTTCCAATACTGTCCTATTACTACTTATATTTGATGTTTCGCGCAGAGAACAAAAAAAAGCGAAATCTTTATTTTGCGGCAGCCCTATTGACTGCTTTCATTGCTGCCTTTTCATCGGCTCAAGGACTAATATCATGGATTGTGGGCGCAATACTAATGTGCATCATGTTTCGAAAGAACACATTTACGTCTCCTTATTTTATCACTTGGCTCATTGTCGGATTGTTTGTCTATGTTGCCTTTTTTTATAATCTTGGAGCGATTGGCAATCGGTCTATTGAAGCTGATGTTTTAGGAAATCCTCTAAGAGTATTAATATTTATTTTCTCATTGATTGGCAATTCGATGCTTCCTAAAGCATTTGGTTCTCTAATGACTGTAGCAGGTGTGTTTATTGTGGGATTTGTTCTTACTACCGGCATTGTATTGTGGCAAAAGAAAAAAAATCTACAAGAGTTTGTGTTTCCCATAGCCTTAATCCTGAATGGTTTATTTGTTACAGCAACCAATACTTTTGTCAGACTTTTAATTGTGGATTTACCATTTGTATCTCTGAGTTCAATCCAAATCAGCAATAAACCGACTATAACATAAATAGAAAATGAAGTGAAGCGCGAAGCAGTTCCAATCTCTATTCTACCAAAAGCAATCATTGCTGTAACAAATAAACCATTCAGGATTAAGGCTATGGGAAACACAAACTCTTGTAGATTTTTTTTCTTTTGCCACAATACAATGCCGGTAGTAAGAACAAATCCCACAATAAACACACCTGCTACAGTCATTAGAGAACC
Organism: Bacteroidia bacterium; assembly: GCA_025996755.1. Lineage (GTDB taxonomy): Bacteria > Bacteroidota > Bacteroidia > Bacteroidales > Azobacteroidaceae > Azobacteroides. The sequence goes on along the minus strand of BNTR01000112.1, from coordinate 4,467 downwards.
AAATGCTTTAGGAAGCATCGAATTGCCAATCAATGAGAAAATAAATATTAATACTCTTAGAGGATTTCCTAAAACATCAGCTTCAATAGACCGATTGCCAATCGCTCCAAGATTATAAAAAAAGGCAACATAGACAAACAATCCGACAATGAGCCAAGTGATAAAATAAGGAGACGTAAATGTGTTCTTTCGAAACATGATGCACATTAGTATTGCGCCCACAATCCATGATATTAGTCCTTGAGCCGATGAAAAGGCAGCAATGAAAGCAGTCAATAGGGCTGCCGCAAAATAAAGATTTCGCTTTTTTTTGTTCTCTGCGCGAAACATCAAATATAAGTAGTAATAGGACAGTATTGGAAATAATAATACCATAAAAAAGCCTACCTGAAATCCCCACAGCAAATTGCCCCATTGTGCCAAACTATAGACTAAAAAAGATACTATTGTGATGAAAAAATATTTCTTTTTATCGCTGACATCTTTTCTTTGGACTATATAATTCGCTACAACAAAAGCAATTAAAGAGAGAAGCGCAAAAGAGGTGAGCATCTGGGCAACGGAGTTAAAATGCGATAAATAAGCGACGGGCAAAATAAGTAAACGCGGGAAAAATATCCTATGCTCAAAGTGTCTGGCAAATAATGTTTCAAAATTCCAGCCCAAATCGTTAATTTTCTTTGCCAAATCAATCATTGCAAAGTCATCATAGTACACGACATTTACGCCAAAACAGCATATAAAGATTAAACACAAAACCGCGGGAATAGCGGCAAAGCCAAGAAAAGACAAACCTACATGACCGCAACTGCGTTTAGTCTCATAACTCGCTGATAATGAGCGGGTCGATGGGGGGGGAGGTACGAATTTTTTATTTTTCATTTATTCAAAATTTTTGCAAAGGTACGAATTATTTTTAAATAACCACCCTTTTCCAAAATAATTTTGTACCTTTGCGCCCAACGGTTCGTAATTTTTAATTCTTACATTGATATGGAACAAACATTTGTCTGGTTTATTTTGGTGATGGCGGCGATTGTGCTGTTGTCCCTGTTTTTGCACTATGTGCCTGTGGTGCTGTGGATTAACGCTAAAGCATCGGGTGTTAACATTTCGCTGTTGCAGCTCTTTTTGATGCGGCTACGCAAGGTGCCGCCCCCTGTGATTGTTAATGCGATGATTGAGGCGCACAAGGCGGGGTTGCGCAACATCACGCGCGACCAGTTGGAGGCGCACTACCTTGCCGGTGGGCACGTAGAGCGCGTCGTTCACGCGCTGGTATCGGCTGAAAAGGCGAACATCGACCTGAGTTTTCAGATGGCGACTGCCATTGACCTGGCAGGTCGCGATGTGTTTCAGGCAGTGCAAATGTCTGTGAATCCGAAAGTTATCGACACACCACCTATCGCGGCGGTGGCGAAAAACGGGATTCAGTTGCTCGTGAAAGCCCGCATCACGGTGCGCGCCAACATCAAGCAATTGGTGGGCGGAGCCGGCGAAGAAACGGTCATTGCCCGCGTGGGCGAAGGCATCATCTCGTCTATCGGCACGGCAGAATCGCACAAAGACGTGCTGGAAAACCCCGACAGCATCTCCAAAGTGGTGCTGAAAAAGGGCTTGGATGCCGGCACGGCGTTTGAAATCCTCTCCATCGACATCGCCGACATCGACATCGGCAAAAACATCGGTGCGGAACTGCAAATGGACCAGGCGCAGGCAGACAAGAACATCGCGCAGGCAAAAGCCGAAGAACGCCGCGCTATGGCTGTCGCCAACGAGCAGGAAATGATTGCCAAGGCGCAGGAAGCCCGCGCAAAGGTGATTGAAGCCGAAGCGGAAGTCCCCAAAGCCATGGCAGAAGCCTTCAGAAGCGGCAATCTCGGCATTATGGATTATTACAAGATGAATAATATCCAAGCCGACACGAGTATGCGGACAACGATTGCAAAGCCGGCGAAAAAATGAGGACAATTTCACCCGACCAGTTGCCAATCAACGCCGACGGCTCGGTGTTTCACCTGCACCTGAAGCCGGAGCAGTTGGCAGACAAGGTCGTGATGATGGGCGACCCCGAGCGGGTGCCCGTTGTCGCTTCTCGTTTCGATTCGGTGGAATTTGACCTGCAAAATCGGGAATTTCGCACCATCACGGGCACCTACAAGGGCAAGCGCATCACGGCACTGTCGCACGGCATCGGCTGCGACAATCTGGATATTGTGATGACCGAACTCGACGCTTTGGCGAATATCGACCTGCCCACGCGGACGGTCAAAAAGGCTTTTCGGCAGCTCACGCTGGTGCGAATCGGCACCTCCGGCGGCTTGCAGCCCTCTTGTCCGATTGGTGCGTATGTGGCTTCGGAAATCTCGATGGGTATGGATGGGCTGCTCTATTTTTACGAAGGCGGCGCAAAATTGAATAACTCTAAATTGGTAGATAAATTTACGCAGCACACGCGATGGAGTAAATGGCTGGCAGAGCCTTATTTTGTGCGTTCCGATGACGAACTGTTGAATCGCGTCGGGCACAATATGATTAGAGGCATAACTATTTCTGCCTGTGGGTTTTATGGTCCGCAAGGGCGGCAGGTGCGGCTGGGGTTGGCAAATCCCGACCAAAACACACTCATTGAACTGTTTGAATATAATGGTCTGAAAATCACCAACTACGAGATGGAAAGTGCCGCATTGGCAGGTTTGGCTGCCTTGATGGGGCACAAGGCGATGACCGCCTGCCTGATTATTGCCGGACGCTATGCCGGCGAGATGAATACGGAGTACAAAGGCTCGTTTGAAGGGCTGATTGGCAAAGTTTTGGAAAGAATATAAAATTATGAACACACACAACACCATCTGCGCCATCTCAACCCCTTCCGGAACGGGTGGGATTGCCGTCATCCGAGTTTCAGGAAGGGATGCCTTTTCGATTGTTGATAAAATTTTTACGGCTAAGAACAAGCAGAAAATTGCTGAACAGCAGGCAAATACGGTCTGCTTTGGCACAATCGACTCCCCCCTTGAGGGGGGGCTGGGGGGTGCTCTCGACGAGGTATTGGTGGCTGTGTTTCGCGCGCAACACTCCTTCACGGGCGAAGACACGGTGGAGATTTCGTGCCACGGGTCGGTGTTCATTCAGCAGGAGATTTTGACGTTGCTGTTGGCGAATGGCTGTGCGCTGGCTCGCGCGGGCGAATTTACGCAGCGGGCGTTTTTGAATGGCAAGATGGATTTGTCGCAGGCAGAGGCGGTGGCTGATGTCATCGCGGCGGCTTCGGCGGCGGCTCACCGGTTGGCGATGAATCAGATGCGGGGCGGATTTAGCAGGGAACTGTTTGCACTTCGGTCGCAACTGCTTGATTTTGTGTCGCTTATCGAACTCGAATTGGATTTTAGCGAGGAAGATGTCGAATTTGCCAACCGCGTGCGCCTGTTGGAATTGGCGGACACGATTAGGGTGGCATTGACCAAATTGGTCAGTTCGTTCAGTCTGGGCAATGTGCTGAAAAACGGCATCCCCGTCGCGATTGTCGGCGAAACGAATGTAGGTAAGTCCACGCTACTCAATCACTTACTGCACGAAGAACGAGCCATCGTGTCGGACATTCACGGCACCACGCGCGACGTGATTGAAGACGTGGTCAATGTTCAGGGCATTACGTTCCGATTTATCGACACCGCCGGCATCCGCGACACCACCGATGCCATCGAATTGCTGGGCGTAGAGCGCACATTTCAGAAAATCGACCAAGCCTCCATCGTGCTCTGGATGATTGACGCAACGCAATTTAATATGGAAATTGACAAACTTGCGGACAAAATCGTGCCCCGAACAGCGGATAAAAAACTGCTGCTGGTCATCAACAAAATCGACAAACTGAACAGGGAAGAGCAACTCATTTTGGAAAAAGAATTTCTGCCGCAAATCAAAGCGGAACATATCTATTTGTCAGCCAAATACCAAAAAAACACCGAAAAATTGGAGGTAGCCCTCCTAAAAGCGGCTGATTTAACGACCCGCAACGAGCAAGATGTCATCGTGAGCAACGTGCGCCACCACGAAGCCCTGAGTAAAGCCCACGAAGCCATCCTCCGCGTGGAAGAGGGGCTGAAAACCAACCTCTCCGGCGATTTCATCGCCCAAGACATCCGCGAATGTATGCACTATCTGGGCGAAATCACTGGCGAAATCTCAACCGACGAGGTGCTGGGGAATATTTTTGGGAAGTTTTGTATTGGGAAATAATATTTTGTGCCGCCTTTGTATGTATCAAAAAAATGACTACCTTTGCAGTCGAATTTTGTCCCCGATTTATCATGTTTCGGGGACAAGATTAACTAATAATAAGCTATGCAAACAACTGTAAATCAGATAGAAAAGAAAGTAAAAAATCACAAGCGTGGTAAAATATTTTTCATAGACGATTTTGCTGCTTTAGGGACACCCGATGCAGTAAAAAAATCGTTGCAG
>BNTR01000111.1 GCA_025996755.1 Bacteroidia bacterium | reverse complement strand
TTCCCAAGCCATAAATCATACACAAATGTGGATGCCAACAGCATGATGAGTCCGACCCCTGTAAACACGATTACAAGTTGGTTGTAACGCTTGACGGTATGGCTTATCCACACAAAATCCTTTTTTGATATATTGCCAATTACCGGCAAGACGAGAATCATACCACTTTCGACAGCTACATATTTATTGTAGATATTGCGACTTTTGCAAAAGTAAATCAGTTAGAAATGGGCACAAACCCCTACATCGTGCGTGCAGATGCGAAAGGCGACATTTATGTGACCCATCAAGGCGATTTTGCATTAGACAAGGGCGGGCTGCAACGCATTGATAAAAACACAAATGCCATAACAGCCGTAAACACGGGCGACCTCATTGCCAACTGCAATTTCACGATTTTGGGCAACGACCTCTATTTCTTTGGCAGAACCTACAATGCGGATTATTCGACAAACAACTCGCTGGGCATCTTCAACATTGAAACTCAGCAGGTTACACCTATCGTCACAGACGGCACAACATTTGACACCGTCTATGGCATCGGCGTAAATCCCACCTCCGGCGACGTTTTCATATCCAACACCAACTATCAGGACGATGGCGAAGTGTATGTATTTGGAGCCGATGGAGTGAAGAAAAAGACAATCAATGTCGGCATCAATGCCAACGCTTTTGTGTTCAACCGCCCGTCTAACGAATGATGATATTTTCACTCCTCAAATACCGTTTCAACTCCGGTATAGGGATTTCGCCGAAGTGAAAAACGCTGGCGGCGAGGGCGGCATCGGCTTTTCCAAGGGTAAACACATCGCGGAAATGCTCCCTGGTGCCCGCCCCGCCGGAGGCGATGACGGGGATACCCAAATCGTCGGACAAGCGGGCTAATGCCTCATTGGCATAGCCCGTTTTTGCGCCGTCGTGAGCCATGGAGGTGAACAGGATTTCGCCCGCCCCGCGGTTTTCGGCTTCCTTTGCCCACGCGAAGAGGTCTTTGTCGGTGGGGATGCGCCCGCCGTTGAGGTAGCAGAGCCACTCCCCGCTGAGGGGGGCTGGGGGGGCTTGAGGAGCTGCATCAATCGCCACGACACACACCTGAGAGCCGAAATTTCGCGCGATTTCTTCAATCAGATGTGGGTTGCGGATGGCTGCCGAATTGATGGACACCTTGTCGGCACCGGCATTCAAAAGCCTGTCCACATCGCCCAGTTCGTTGATGCCGCCGCCCACGGTGAAAGGGATACTGACCGTCGCAGCCACGCGGCGCACCAGGTCGAGAAACGTTTTGCGCCCTTCGTGCGAAGCGGTGATGTCGAGATACACAAGTTCGTCGGCACCCTGGTCGCTGTATTGTCGACCCAACTCCACCGGGTCGCCCGCGTCGCGAAAATCGACGAAATGCACGCCTTTGACGGTAGTGCCGTCTTTCACGTCCAAGCAGGGAATGATTCGTTTTGCAAGCATAAAAATTTAATTGGTGCAAAGGTACGAAATTTTTTTGCTCCTTTTTTTCCGCAAAATGAGTTTTTTTCAAAAGAAAATATTACCTTTGCAGTTCGTAATTCATAAAGTAAAAAAAATGCCTTCATTAAAAGAGATAAAGAGCCGGATTGGCTCTGTGAAATCGACGAAGAAGATTACTTCTGCCATGAAAATGGTGGCTTCGGCGAAGTTGCGCAAATCCCAAAAGCGGATTGAAAGTTTTTTGCCCTATCAGCACAAATTGGACGAGATTTTGAAGTCTTTTTTGAGTGCTTCACCCGATTTTGCGTCGAATTTGGCGGAGGAGCGCGATGTGAAACGTGTAGCCATCGTTGCCCTGTCGTCCAATTCAAGCCTGTGCGGTGCGTTTAATGCCAATGCGTTCAAACTTTTCAAGGAAACGCTGGCTCGCTACCGGCATTTGCCCGACGACGCGATTGAAATTTATGCCGTCGGCAAAAAAATCGAGGGCGAAATTCGTAAGTTGAGGCGCGAATTTAATTTCAGGGGCAGTTACATCCCGCTGATGGACGAGCCTAATTTTGCGGGTGCGAAGCAGATTGCGCAGTCGCTGATGACGGATTTTCGCCAACACAAGATTGACAAGGTTGAACTGGTCTATAACCATTTCAAAAGTTCCGCCGTGCAGGTGCCCACAGTGGAGCAATTTCTTCCGGTGAGCAGTGAGCAGTTGGCGGCGGGCGATGACGCAAAGAGTTCTGTTCAAGCCGATTACATCGTGGAACCTGACCGAGAGACCATCTTGCAGGCATTGATTCCGCAGTCGTTGCAGAGCAAAGTGTATGCCGTTGTTGCCGATTCGTCGGCTGCCGAGCAGGCGGCACGCCTCGTGGCGATGCAGGTGGCAACCGACAATGCCGAAGATATTTTGGACGAACTGACCATTCAGTTCAACAAGCAGCGGCAACAAGCCATCACCAGCGAGTTGCTGGATATTGTTGGCGGAGCCGAAGCACAAAAATAATTATGACGACTATCCCTGCAAATTATCTGCGCGACATTGCCGCCAAGTTGGCACAAAACGATACGCCGGATTGCGACTCTGTACCGCGTGTGGATGCCCTGCCGAATATCGACAGCATCAAGGAGTTGGTGAACGAGGCAATCGTCGTGTTTTTTCCGCGTTTTTTCAGCGATGCCAAAGCCGGCGGCGTAGAAAAGTCGCTGGAACGTCTATACACATTGCTTAACACACAGATATACTGCTGTTTATATCATATCGACGAATCGGCAGCCACTCAAACGGCGGCGGATTTGACGCTTGCTTTCTTCGATAAACTCCCCGAAATCAAGCGATTGCTGGCAACAGATGTTAGAGCGGTGCTGGATTACGACCCTGCGGCAACCGATTACAGTGAGGTGGTGTTCTGCTACCCTGCCATCCTGACGATGGTGCACTACCGTATGGCACACGAGTTGCTGTTGATGAAGATTCCGCTCCTGCCGCGCATCATCACCGAGTTGGCGCATTCTGCCACGGGCATCGAAATTCATCCGGGGGCAACAATCGGTGAATATTTTTGCATCGACCACGGCACCGGCGTGGTGATTGGCGAAACCTGCGTGATAGGCAACCACGTCAGGCTCTATCAGGGCGTAACACTCGGCGCAAAAGGCTTCGTCTACGACAGCAACGGTCTGCCGCTCAACGTGCCGCGCCACCCCATCATCGAAGACAATGTGATTATTTACTCCAATTCCACCATTCTGGGACGCATCACGATTGGGCACAACTCCGTCATCGGCGGCAACGTCTGGCAGGCAAACAGCGTGCCTCCCCATTCGCACATTGTGCAGAAAAAGGCTGTTGCCTCGTTCACAGACGGGTTGGGCATCTAAAATCCTGCACAATGCCACTCCATCAAATTGCCGCGAGCAGGCTTCAAAGCCATCATCTTTTGGACACCGATTTTCGGACACCCCGGGAGGTTGTTGCGTGGATGGGAGCTATGCAGGCGCAGGATTATGCGATGGCGAAGTGGGCTATCGGCGTGCGGCTTCCGGGCAGCACCGAGCGGATGGTGGAGGAGGCTTTCAATCGCGGGGAGATACTCCGCACCCATGTGATGCGCCCGACGTGGCATTTCGTTGTGCCCGAAGACCTTCGCGGGATGTTGCTGCTGTCGGCAGAGCGCATCAAATCGTCTTCCCGCTCGCGGGACAGGGATTTGGGCATCACGGAGGCTCTTTACGACAAAAGCAATCAGGCTATCCGAAAAGCGTTGGAAGGTGGTAAGCATCTGACACGCAAGGAGTTATCTGATGAATTGGAACGCGCAAACATCGCGGTAGATTCGTCCCGCCTGTACCATTTTTTGATGCGGGCGGAGGTGGATGCCATCGTGTGCAGCGGGGCGATGCGGGGGAAGGAGCACACCTACGCCCTGCTGGACGAGCGCACGCCGACATCGTCCGCCGTGTCGAAAGAGGAAGCATTGGCAAAATTGACGCAACGCTATTTCAGAAGCCACAGTCCGGCAACTTTATCCGACTTCGTGTGGTGGTCGGGCTTGTCGCAGACGGAAGCAAAAAGGGGTTTGGAAGCCACAAAAGCGGATTTTTGCGCGGAAGAAATAGACGGGCGCACCTATTGGGTGCCAACGACATTCAAGGAGGGAGTGAATCCGAAAAAATCCGTGCTTCTATTGCCTGCTTTCGACGAATACATCATCGCTTACACCGACCGCACGGCGGTGCTTCCCGCCCAAAACCTCAGCAAAGCCATTTCCAGCAACGGCGTTTTCCGCCCGGTCATCGTCGCCGACGGGCAAGTCATCGGACTGTGGAAAAAATCGCCAAGCAAGAAGCAGGCGGTGCTATTGAATTATTTTGAGGGCGGCAGCGATTGCGAGTCCCGCGAGGTGGAGGATGCTGTGGGCAGGTTCCAAAAGTTTTTACTCTGAATTTGAACTAAGGGCAACGCGGTCGACTGGCTTTGTCGTTGTTAGATTGTGGTCATCACCAATATACACTATGTTCCACCCTTTCTTGTATGTTACATTAGTAAGAGGTATCAGTGAACTTTTTTTCGAAATAAAAGAAATTAATATCTTCACCGGAATCAAAACTTTCATTATTAATAAAAAATAATTACCTTTGCAGGACGATAAACTTTTAATATGAATGTTATGAAACAGTTATTTATTGCCGTAGTAGCCCTCTGCCTGTGTTTTCCGGCTTTGGCGGGTGCAAAAAAGGCGGCGGAAGCGGACACGTTTGCGTTTCAAACGGTGAAGGAATTGCCGATTACGTCGGTGAAAAATCAGGCGAGTTCGGGCACTTGCTGGAGTTTTTCGGGTTTGGGATTGCTCGAATCCGAATTGTTGCGGCAAGGGAAAGGCACTCAGGACTTGTCTGAGATGTTTGTGGTGTATCACAATTATGTTGATAAGGCACAAAAGTATGTGCGTATGCACGGGACGCTGAATTTTGCGGCGGGTGGCTCGTTTCAGGACGTGCTCGACTGCATCAAAGACTATGGCATTGTGCCCAATGAGGTCTTGGAAGGGCTGAATTATGGCGAAGAGGGGCACAAGCACGGCGAATTGGACGCTGCGCTGATTGCATATCTGGATGTGGTGGTGAAAAATCCCAATAAACGCCTCTCAACTGCGTGGATGCAGGGTTTTGAGGGCATCCTGGATGCCTATCTGGGCAAACTTCCCGAAAAATTTACCTATAAGGGCAAGGAATATACGCCGCAAAGTTATGCTAAGTCGTTGGGTATCAACACCGATGACTATGTGAGCATCACCTCGTTTACGCACCACCCGTTCTACACGGCTTTTCCGGTGGAAGTTCCCGACAATTGGCGGTGGTCAAATTCCTACAATGTGCCGCTGAACGAGTTTATGGGCATCATCGACGGTGCGCTCGACAAAGGCTACACGGTGGCATGGGCGACCGATGTGAGCGAAAAAGGCTTCACCCGCAAGGGCGTGGCGGTGGTGCCGGATGCCAAGGCGACACAGGGCGTCGGCTCCGACCAGGCACACTGGCTGGGCATTTCGCAGGCGGAACGCGACTCGCTGGTAAGGGTTTTGACGGGTCCGCTGCCTGAAAAAACAATCACACAGGCGATGCGTCAGGAGGGATTCGACCGCTACGAAACGACCGACGACCACGGGATGCTCATCTACGGCATCGCCCAAGACCAAAACGGCACACGCTACTATAAGGTGAAAAATTCGTGGGCGGAAACGTCCGGCTATCAGGGCAGTTGGTATGCCTCGGTGCCTTTTGTGCAGTACAAAACGATTACCATCGTGGTGCATAAAGACGCTCTGCCGCAGGATTTGAAGAAAAAATTGAACATAAAATAGAAAAAGATGGCACTAATTTACATGACCAAAGAGGGTTACAACAAGCTGCAGGCAGAAATCAATCAATTGGAATCCGAGGCTCGCCCGGCAATCACGAGGCAGATAGCAGAAGCGCGCGACAAGGGCGACTTGTCGGAAAACGCAGAATACGATGCCGCCAAAGAGGCGCAAGGGATGCTGGAAGCGAAGATTTCACAGTTGAAAAAAATGTTTTCCAACGCCCGCGTGATTGACGAAAGCAAAATCACGACGGATACGGTTCAGATATTGAACAAGGTAACGATTCGGAACACGAAAACCAATCAACAGATGGTTTACACGCTGGTTTCCGAAAACGAAGCGGATTTGAAATCGGGCAAAATTGCCGCCGGCACGCCCATTGCACAGGGACTGATGGGCAAAAAAGTGGGCGACATCGCAGAGATAAAAGTGCCTTCGGGCGTGATGACGTTTGAAATTATAAATATCTCATTATGAGCATTTTCAGTAAAATTATTGCAGGCGAGGTGCCCTCCTACAAGATAGTGGAGGACAAGTATTTTTATGCCTTCTTAGACATCAATCCGATTGTTCGGGGGCACGTGCTGGTGGTGCCGAAAAAGGAAGTCGATTATATCTTCGACATGGACAACAAACTGCTGACAGACATGTTTGTGTTCTCAAAAAAAGTGGCGAAAGCGATGAAAAAGGTGCTTACGTGCAAGAAAATTGGGATGAGCGTCATGGGCTTGGAAGTTGCCCACGCCCACATCCACCTGATTCCACTTACCGAGGAAAGCGACATGGACTTCAGAGCGGCACGCAAGTCGTTCACTCCGGAGGAGTTTAAAAGCATTGCGGCAGCGATTGCGGATGCGTATTGAAGGCTGATTATCTCCGTGCAGATTCATTCCTAATCTGCCCCCGCCGTATCTTCCCACTAATCGTTTTCGGCAATTCTTCCACAAATTCAACGATGCGCGGATATTTGTAGGGCGCGGTCACGCGTTTCACGTGGTCTTGAATCTCTTTCACCAACTCGGCATTGGCGCGCGATTTGTATTCGGGGGCTAAGATGATGCTGGCTTTTATGATTTGTCCGCGCACTTCGTCGGGCACGCCGGTGATGGCACATTCTATCACGGCGGGATGGGTGAGCACCGCGCTTTCCACTTCAAACGGTCCGATGCGGTAGCCGGAACTTTTGATTACGTCGTCGTTTCGACCCACAAACCAATAGTAGCCGTCTTCGTCGCGCCACGCGATGTCGCCCGTGTGGTAGGCACCGTTGTAGAACACGCTGTCGTTCAGTTCTTTATCGCGATAATATTCCAAAAACAGTCCTACCGGTCGCCACCGGTCGATGCGGATGACTATCTCGCCGTGTTCGCCCACCTTGCAACTGCGCTCGTCGGGGGTTACCAAGTCGATGTCGTAGGCGGGGTTTGGCATACCCATTGAGCCGGGTTTGGGTGTCATCCACGCGAAGTTGGCGATTATCACGGTCGTTTCGGTCTGTCCGAAGCCTTCCATAAGTTTCAAGCCTGTGATTTCGCGGAATGTTTCGAACACCGACGGGTTGAGCGGCTCGCCCGCTATTTCGCAGTATTTCAACGCCGAGAGGTCGTATTTGGCGATGTCCTCCCTAATAATAAAGCGGAACACGGTGGGAGGGGCGCAGAAAGAGGTTACTTTATAGTCCTGCACCACCTTCAAAAGGTCGGCGGGCGTGAATTTTTCGTGGTCATAGACGAAGAGGCACGCTCCGGCTATCCATTGCCCGTAGATTTTCCCCCACGCGGCTTTTGCCCAGCCGGTGTCGGCTAAAGTGAAGAAGAGGCTATCGTCGTGGAGGTTTTGCCAATAGCGCGCCGTGGCGATATGTCCGAGCGGGTAGATGAAACTTTGCGTCACCATTTTGGCGTTGCCCGTGGTGCCGGACGTGAAATAGAGCAGCATCGCGTCGTTGTTGTCGTTCACGTGCGGCGGTCTCACGAACGGTTTCGCCGTTTTCAATCCCTTTTGGAAGTCCAGCCAGCCCGCCGGCACATCCGGACCGACAGAGATGCGGTGAATGAGCGTCGGGCATTCGGGCAGCGCATCGTCTATATGCTTGGTAATCAGCGCATCACCTACGCCCACGACGGCTTTGATGTCGGCGGCATTACAGCGATAGACGATGTCTTTTTCCGTCAGCAAATGGGTCGCCGGAATAGCCACCGCGCCGATTTTGTGCAAGCCCAAAACGGCAAACCAATACCAATAGCGGCGTTTGAGGATGAGCATCACCATATCGCCCTTGCCAATGCCCAGCGAGAGGAAATAAGACGCGGCAGCATCGCTCTGCGCCTTCACCTCCTTGAACGTGAAGTCGATATGCTCACCCAAGTCATTGACCCAGCAGATGGCATTCTTGTTGGGGTGGGTTGCCGCCCAATCATCGACCACATCGTAGGCGAAGTTAAAATTGTCGGGCACCAGCACCTTGTAGTTAGCCTTAAAGTCCTCCTGGTCTTTGAAGGTCAGTTGGGGAATATATTTTTCTATCATAACATAAATGCTAAAATTTTGACGGGGCAAAGGTACAAAATTTTTTCGTACCTTTGTCCCTTGGAAAAAAACATATATCATTATGAAAGAAAAAATTTTAGTGACCGGCGGTGCGGGATACATCGGGTCGCACACCACGGTGGAGTTGCAAACGGCTGGTTATGAGGTTGTTATCGTTGATAACCTGTCTAACTCCAACGAGGAAGTCATTGACGGCATCGCGCGTGTGAGCGACTCCCGTCCGGCGTTTGAAAAGGTGGATTGCACCGACAAGGCGGCGATGGATGGCGTGTTCAAAAAACACGCGGGCATCAAGGGCATCATCCATTTTGCTGCCAGCAAGGCGGTGGGCGAATCGGTCGAAAAGCCGCTGCTTTACTACCGCAACAACATTGTGTCGCTCGTCAATCTGCTGGAACTCATGCCCGCGCACAAAGTGGACGGCATCGTATTCTCCTCATCCTGCACGGTTTACGGACAGCCCAACCCCAAAGATTTGCCCGTGACGGAAACGGCTCCCATCCTGCCGGCGACTTCGCCCTACGGCAACACGAAGCAAATCGACGAAGAAATTATCCGCGACACCATCCACGCGGGCGTGCCTTTCAAAAGCATCATCCTGCGCTATTTCAACCCGATTGGAGCGCATCCGACGGCTGAAATCGGCGAATTGCCCAACGGTGTGCCGCAAAACCTCATTCCCTACCTCACGCAAACAGCGATAGGCATTCGCAAAGAATTGTCCGTCTTCGGCAACGACTACGGCACGCCCGACGGCTCGTGTATCCGCGATTTCATCAACGTCGTGGACTTGGCAAAAGCCCACGTGATTGCCATCGAACGGATGCTGAACAACAAGTCGAAAGCCCCGCTGGAATATTTCAATCTGGGCACCGCGCTTTCCACTTCAAACGGTCCGATGCGGTAGCCGGAACTTTTGATTACGTCGTCGTTTCGACCCACAAACCAATAGTAGCCGTCTTCGTCGCGCCACGCGATGTCGCCCGTGTGGTAGGC
>BNTR01000110.1 GCA_025996755.1 Bacteroidia bacterium | reverse complement strand
AGCATCAGCGGCGTCGGCACCGGCAACGGCACCCCGGAACTCGGACAAACCCTCACTGCAAATATCACCAACCTTACTGGAAGCGTCACCTACAAGTGGAAACGGAATGGCGCGTATATTTCCGGGGCAATCACCCAAAACTATATCTTAAATACCCAAGATGCAGGTGCAAAAATCACCGTAGAAGTGAGCCGCACCGATATCGGAAGCATAACCAGCCCTGCAACGGGAGTAGTTGGACTCCCCATGGTAATGTTTGCTGGGACTACGATAGTGGGAGGCAACCTCACCGAGGGCAAAAACGGGCTGGTATTTCCGCAGAGTCGGACGGTAACCGTCAGAAACTTTAAAATTGCCAAATATGAAACCCCGTACAATTTATGGCAAGCGGTGTACACTTGGGCACGTGCAAACGGTTACTCCTTTGCAAATGACGGCGTGGAAGGGCAAGGGGTGACCAACGGCGATGACCCCGGCGGAATCGTCGGACGCAACGAAATCTTCGGAACCGGTAAGGCATCGGTGGGAACTCCAGCCACAAGGGCAACCCGTCCGGTAACGTGCGTCAGCTGGCGGGATGCGATTGTCTGGTGCAATGCCTATAGCCAAATGAGTGGCAAAACGCCAGTGTACACTTATGAAGGGAATCCTATTAAAAATTCCACTGACGCTAACGAAACAGCTTGTGATAGTGCGAAGATGGATTTAACCAAAACCGGCTACCGATTGCCCACATTAGTGGAGTGGGAATATGCAGCGCGAGGCGGCGATATAGATGCTCCAGACTGGAACTATACCTATTCGGGAAGCGATGATGACATTGACAAGGTAGCATGGTATAAGGGCAATGCTCTTGACGTTGGAAACAGCCATGACGATTTCGGTGCTCATCCGATAGGGACTAAAGCCGCAAACAGCAAAGGGTTATATGACATGAGCGGCAATGTGCTTGAATGGTGCTGGGACTGGGGCACCATCGGCAACATCAACGAATCAACCCCGGCGGATGGACCCGCTTCGGGTAGCGCGCGCGTATATTGTGGCGGCGGCTGGGTACAGTCTATGGCGATGTGCTTCGCGTTTTCTAACAGTTTACGCCCCGCTCCCGGCCTACCCGACGCTAATAGCAAAAATATAGGCTTCCGCGTGGTGCTTCCCTAAGTTTACCACAAGGCATCTGCAAGGAAAAACCTGTTAGGTCTTCGAGACCTAACAGGTTTCTTTGGGCAGGAGAGGGCTGTCATTAGCTACTAAGGGAGTTGATTTTTTGAGAATAATTGACAGTGTTAGATTGGCGCGCAGTCAACAAATAGTAACGATGCGCTATCTAATTGATACAACGATATTTATATATATGATTGCAGATAAACCGTCCTTGTTAAGTAGAAAATCACAACGACCCGAGCGACCGCCTGATTATTGCCCAAGCCATTTGTGAAAAAATCCCCCTCATAAGCAGCGATGGCAAATTTGTGCACTATCGCAAGCAAGATTTGCAATTTGTTTTCAACAAAAAATAAGATGTCTCAAAAGTGCTTTGTCATTGCGGGCTTGACCCGCAATCATACCACTTGGGTTAAATTCGTGTTCCGCAGGGACAGCGCTTTATTAAGAGGCTGTCTCAAAAGGGCAGCCTGTTTTTTAAAAGAATTAAGCAGCCATATTTAGCTGTTGCGAATAAAAATCAAGAATTGATTTTAGCACAGCCAATTTTGGGCTAATAATCCGCTGGGGTGCGGGGCAAACGCATCTTAATTTTGCAGCCCTTAGTAGCCTACAATGTGTCCCCGTCAATCCCCCCTTATTCCCTTATTTTCTTGATAATGAGAAGAATAAGGGTTACGAAAAATTAAGATGCGTTTGCCCTGATTTATACACGCTACTGCGATGACCAACCTTAACCACTTTTACCGTTAAAATCTCATCTTTTATGGTATAAAACTTCGTACATCTGCTTTATTCATTTCATCGACTTCTGCCATAAACTCGCGCAGAGGCATTGTCGGCTGATTTCTGTGCAGCCAAATCGTGAATAAATCCCAATAGTCCTCACACCTTTGTAAAAAGCCGTTCCATCCGGAGCGGATGCCATCCAAACCAAGGTCATCTCCGCTCGACACTTCTGCGTAATTTCTGTTTATTGTTGCTTCCATCTTTTTTGAATTTGCAAACGTTTTGCCACTAATTGCTGTGCCAGTCATCCCCCGTATCCAAAGTGGTGTCTCTATAGTTAGGCACCGTTGTGTAATCCCACACGGCACATCCCTGTGTCGCGTATGCTAGATTGTTATCGTAGGGGAAAGGCGGTCCACTCCCATTAAATCCGTAAACAATGCCACCTGTCTTGTCAAATTTCCCTTTATTGCCGCCAGCTGCGTGCACATACACTCCACCGCCATAGCCGATACCTGGACCACCACTGTAATCTGCTACATTGCCTCTGTTGGGTCCACTGCCACCACCAATTTCTCCGCCGGTCATGGTAAAGGTTCCGCTGTTTGCAACATACACTCCGCCGCCGTGCATAGCAGTATTTTCGGTAATAGTTCCTCCGTTGTTCATGGTAAAGGTTCCACTGTTGAACACATATACACCACCACCAAGAAACCCTTTATTGCCGATAATGGATGCCTCGTTTAAGATGAGTTTCCCGCTGCTTCCTCCTACATTAGCCCCGCCGGCATATCCGGTGGGAGCAGCATTATTTCCACCCATCAGAGTGAGATTGTTATCCAGTGTGACCGTATGGTTAACCACATACAAAACATAACCGGATGCAATGTCATTAGCACTAAGTACTCCATCTTTGTTATCTGGCCACTCGGCAGAAGAGGCACTCTGCAGTGTAATTGACGGATAGACTCCCGCTGAACCGCTTATGTTTACCAAAGGGCCACCGCCTGTGGCTTTTATGGTGTCCGACACAAGGATGGTGGCTTCAGTTAGAGAAGGCACGTTCTTAATCCCATACGTTGGTGCATCTAACGCCGTTTGCGGCGTTTTAACGGCTGTTTCTACTGACCTGCCATCGGCATTATCGTTGCCACCTTCGTAAACGTACCAAACAGGCTCAGGCACTTTGATTGCCGATGGAAGCGTATGATGTGTGAAAGAATAGCCGCTTGCGATAATATTTCCGCTAAAGCCTGTCGGGGTTGGATAGCCTGCGTAAGTTGCCGTTCCCCCCGCATTAAACAGAGAACTGCCTGATATTTTTGCTATGTTTTTAAGGGCAATAGCACCGTCTACAGCATTTTCGGCATCGTTGCTATCAAACTTCTTGACACCATAAATCTTCGCTTCGCCGCTCATCACAAAAGTTCCGCCGGACTGCAGATATACTCCACCACCGCAACCGCTACCAGAGCTCGGGGTGGCAAGCTGTATGGCTTTGTTTGTACTGATTGTTCCACCTTTCATTTCAAAAGTTCCTGTTCCTGCAACAAACACACCGCCGCCCCATTCTGCGGAATCGCCCCGGATGGTGCCGTCATTCATTTCAAAATATCCTTCAGCACATACACCACCGCCGGCGGCAGCATAACAGTCTTCGATAGTTCCGCCGTTCATGATGAACGCATTGCTGCCGGATTGGACAAACACACCGCCGCCGCGAGGGGTACCGGAGGGCTTGTTACCACCTCTCAGAATAAGATTGCCTTCCAAAGAAACCGTATCACCGTGGTTGATGTTTATAACACTCCCGAGGTGCATCGCATCAAGTGTGCCACTGCCGTCGAGTTTAATGTACGGAAGAGTCCCTGTTATATTCATCATATTACCGCCAGCACCTGTACCGTCATTCTCGATAGTTCCCGACACCACGATGGTTGCCGGCTTTTTGGTGCCATCGGCTTTTAGTGGCCACTCAGAATTAGTTATTTTAGTTTGTATAGAGGTCAAGGCTCTTTGCATCGTAGCAAGAGGTGTTGCCGGAGTTATCCCGTCGTTAGCATCATCACCACCTGCGGAAACATAATAAACTGTTGGTGTGATTCGGAAAGGTACCGTCTGTTCTGTGCCGTTAAACACAAAAACGATGGAAACCACTC
This sequence comes from Bacteroidia bacterium, assembly GCA_025996755.1. Classification (GTDB taxonomy): domain Bacteria; phylum Bacteroidota; class Bacteroidia; order Bacteroidales; family Azobacteroidaceae; genus Azobacteroides. The sequence goes on along the minus strand of BNTR01000110.1, from coordinate 5,446 downwards.
CGCTTGCACCCGCCTTTGGCGTAAACGTGAAAGGCATTGTCGTTCTGGCACTTTCAATGCCGCCGGAACGAGGCCAATTTTCTATTTCTATCAGGTCTCCGTTCGTAATAGACTTAATTGTCCATGTGGCATTGCTCACTATGTTGAACGTGGATTGCTCTTCGGCAGAATATACAGTCAAATTGTCAGATTCTAAGTAATAACGTTTGATATACCTCAGTAAAATTGATTTGGAGGGGTGCGAAGCGGTCGGGAGCGTAAAAACTACCAGCGTGCTATATTCATCTGCGTCACCAACCGGCAATGAGTTGTCCGGTCTGACAGTAAATACCTGCGTGCCCGGCGCGCCTGCCGAGGTAACAGTCATCCCTCCGGGTCCGGGCACACCCAAGCGGTCACTGCCGGAAGCGTATGTTAAAGGACCCAAATTCTTGAAGTGGCGAATGGTGTCGATAGTACATTCCGCGTCTTTCGGCGACCACGTAACCCTGAACTCCTGCGCTGCCGGTGCGTTTCCGGCAAACACCAGTTCGGTGATTTCTTTGAGCGGACCGGTGGAGTTGGTAATCACCAGCCGTCCCGGTTGTCTCTCGCCCTGCGTAACCTTTACCTCAGCCTCGATAGTGCCGGCTCTGACCTTTATCGTAGCCGAGCGCGGGGCATAGGTGTCGTTTTCCTGTGTCAGCAGATGCACAAGGGAGTATTCGGGCAGTTCTGAGGGGTCGCTTTTTCTGAGCCAGCCGGTCTGTCTGTCTATTTCTGTCTGTGTGTCAGAGTCGATGATAGACACAATCTGCCAGCCATCCGGATGGTCTGTTTTGATGATAAGTTGATTGTCAAAATCGGCGATACCGTATTCGCCGCCATCGAGGTCGTATCCCACCGACGACAACCCGAGCATATATCGCCCGTCGGTAAACAAATTTTTGATATTCTTATCCGTGTCGTTCCACTCTATAACCATGGCGTCGATGTTAAACGGACGCTTCGCGAGAGCCTCTTCGGGCGTAGTGTAGCCGATGCCGGTGATTTTGTTCACGACCACCTTATAGTGGTGGTTGCGTAAAATATCTATGAAAGTGTCCTTTTTCAGAAAGTCCACGCGGTAATAATAGTCGTTCGGTTCACTTTTGTATTTGGCTCTCAGCACCAGACAGGTGCGATTTTCCATTGCCATCATCGGACCGCTGTTGTTCGCCTCGAAAAGGTAGATTTCGTTCTCGCAGCCGCTTTCTTTCACTTCGGGACCATAATACTCTATCGGTGAGGTTTGCTTGATAGCACCTGGCGGGACGAGCGTGGGCATCCCGCCGGCAACATACCCCATATCGTAGGCATTGTAAACATAGACGCTTTGCAATTTGAAATTTTCGCCCGGGGCATTCTTACTGACAAGCACGCTGACTTTAGCCACCATGCGCACCAAATCCACGGTTTTTTTCTCTATTCCGCTCGGGTCGGGGACAGAAAAAAGGTCTGTTTCGCCCCACATCGGGATGGTAGACCCCTCGTAGGCATTCTGTTTACCAATAGCTCTCTTGCGCAGGTACGACAGAACGAATGTTTTTGTTTGTCCTGTTAAATTGTTCACCAATGTAGTTTCCACGAGAATTTCGGCATTGGCAATCAGAACAACCAGATACTTCTCGTCGCTTTCGGGCAAATTGATGGTAAAACTTTTTTTGGAAATGTCGCTGCCGGGGGTACTAATCTCCACGCTCTGCACGGAACGCCGTCCGAGGTAGAGGGTGTCGCCATTGTGTTCCTGAAAAATCAATGCCTGTATGTTTACAACCGCGTTTTCAGCCGTATCAGTCATCGCGTAGGTCTTCCCCACCGTCTGCACCACTCCGGGCACGCTCACCGTGAACGTAACCGGCACATCGCCGCCCGCAAAGCCTCCCTCACCATAATCTTCGTGGAAGTCGGTACACGAAGCCACTCCCATCATCCCCACCAGGGCGGAGAGCAGCAACCCTATCTGTCTAAATTTTTTCATCTCTTATCTTTTTTTATTCTAAAGGTTAGGCGTAATGCTGCCGCCGTCGCCGCCGGGGAGCCAGTCGGCTATCGTAACATACGCCTGTTTGCCCCTTGTATATTTGACCTGTATCGGTATCACACCGTCTGCTACCGACACACCGTGTTCGCCCATAAATGCTCGCAGGTCGATTGTTGTGTTGCCTGCTGACACCCCAACCCCATCTGTTATCTCAATGAACAATGTAGTATAGTCATCAAAAAGAGGTAAATTGAAAAGGGCAGCATCCATGTATACTCCGGATACCGATACCCGTGAAACCTGCTGGCTGTATTCGACCGGTACATCAAGTGTGCCTGTGGAGGCGTTATTATCAAAATCCAATTCGCTTGTAAAGCCCTCCCTTTCCATCGATGATGTATACTTGTAAATGTTCACTAAGGGCGTTATTGGTAGACCGGTGGTCGGATCTTTAAGTTCTTTAAGATTGTCGAGGTACACCTCCACCCTGAAAGTAGCCGGAGAAAAACTCAATGTCTCGTATTTCTCTCCAAAAGAGGGCACCACTATATTTATCTGGCCGGCATTGGAGGCATAAGTAAACGACGACGGCTCGGCGTAATAAAGCCTGTCTTGATTTGCTATGCTATAAAGATATGGGTTAGTCGGGTCTTCATTTATTTTATTAAGGACACGTGCCGCACTCAAAGAATGGGTGTTGGAAAACCAACTCCTCCGGTCGACATCCGGCTTATTGTAAACATTCGCCCACGCCACAACGCGGTAGGAGCCGGATTGTATGCTCAAAGGCACCACGTTCGAAGCCGCCACCCAGTCCGCCCTCTTAAGACGAATCGGGTTGCCGCTGACGGAGAGTTCAGCAAGGCGATCGCCCTCGTAAAAGAAAATGTCCACCCATTCGACCTCATTGGGGAGTGCCGACACATTGCCGACCTCATCCGTTGTTACCAAAGTAAGAAACACATTGTCGCACGGCTCACCCACTGCCTTATAAACATCGTGGACGCATCCACAAAAAGACAGAACAAGGACAAAAAACCCAACTAATTTCAGCAATTTCATCATAATTCATTTTTTCCGCCGCAAAGGTACAACTTATTTTTCATATATGCAAGGGCTTTTTTTTAGTTGCCCTGGTAGATATAATGGTAATTCCAATTAAATGAAATTTTTTTATTAACTTTGCCAAATGAAAATATTAAAAATTCAAAAGTCATGAAGAAATTACCGATAGGCATTCAATCGTTTGAAGAATTGCGCAGTGCAGGTTATTTGTATGTGGATAAGACACGAGAGATAGAGCAACTGACTCGTTCGCATATCGTTTTTCTTTCGCGTCCGCGCCGCTTTGGGAAGTCGCTGCTGGTGAGCACGCTTGGTGAACTTTACATGGGCAATAAATCGCTGTTTGAGGGGCTTTACATCTATGATAAATGGGATTGGACACAGCAATATCCTGTTATACGGATAGACTGGACAGGTATTGAGCATGGCAGCAGGGAAGAGATGGAGCGAAGCATGCTCAGTTATTTGAAACGACAGGCTACTTTAAATGAAATAACCCTTGTTTCAGAATACGCCTCCGATTGTTTTGCCGAATTGCTCGAGTCATTGCATCGTAAAAAAGGCAATAAAGTGGTTGTGCTCATTGATGAATACGACAAACCCATACTGGATGCGATAGGCAAGACGGAAGCAGCAGGTATTCGTGCGTTTCTTCAAAAATTTTACGTGGTATTGAAAGGTGCCGACGACCACCTGAAATTCGTTTTTATGACAGGCGTAACAAAAGTGGCAAAAGTGTCAATATTTTCAGCATTGAACAGTCTTGATGACATTACGTTAGACGAAGGATATGCCTCTATTTGTGGTTACACACAGGAAGAATTGGAACGCGACTTTTCGGAATATATTGACAATACGGCAATCCGTTTGGAGATGACAAGGGAGGATTTGCTGGCAAAAATCCGTAAATGGTATGATGGTTACTCGTGGGATGGCAAAACATCGGTTTATAATCCGTTTTCAACTTTGCCTTTTTTCAAAAGGAATGAGTTTTCCAATTATTGGTTTGAAACGGGTACGCCCACTTTTTTGATTAATCGTCTCAAAAAAAGCGGTCTTGCTAAAACCGTATTAGAGCCTGTTATTGTTGATTCATCGGCTTTCGACAGTTACGACCCCGATGCGCTTGATGATGTTCCTTTATTATTTCAGACAGGTTATCTGACGGTCAAAAACAAAGAAATGACTGATGGTGATTATCTATATACGCTTGAAGTCCCCAATTTGGAGGTTAGAGAGTCGTTAATGAGACATTTATTGAACGCATTTACCACCTATCCGATGTCAAAGATGTCCCATCTTGGGAGAGAAATGTTGCAACAAATCCGTAATTACGATGTAGAGGGTCTGACAAATAATCTGCGTAAGATGCTTGCCGGTGTACCCTACACTTTACAGCCGGAAGACCATGCAACCGAAGATGCCGGCGAAGCCCGTTATCACATCATCTTTCAGGTGTGGATGACTTTGTTGGGTTTCAACATTCAGAGCGAAAAGTTGACTGATAGCGGAAGGATGGATGCGGTCTTGTTGCAAGGCGAAGTAGCAATCGTGGCGGAATTGAAATACCACGCCACCACGAAACTTGAGACCTTGCTTGACCAAGCCATCGCACAAATCCGCGAGAAACGCTATTATGAACCTTTTCTTGATAAAAAAGTCATTCTTTTGGGGCTTGCCTTCGGAGGCAATGAGGTGGCGTGCCGTATAGAACCGTTAAAATAAAGTTATGCTATGCTCGGTCATGACGATTAAAACACGTATCCCTTTCTATTCCATTGCAGCACTGATAGTCGTGATGGCAACCGCCACATTTTTGGAAAAAGAACACGGCACGAATTGGGTATATGCCAATATATACGGCGCGTGGTGGTTTTCCGGTTTGTGGGGAATTACCGCCATTGCAGGCATCATCGGCATCGTTAAAGGGAGGTTGTACAAAAACGGCGCGTTGTTTTTGCTGCATTTCTCATTTATTCTTATTCTGACAGGTGCGTTATGCACCAAACTTTTCTCGCAACAGGGCTATGTGGTGCTTGACAAAACGCATCTCTGCGAAGCAATGCAGACCGATGAGGGCTTGACCGCTTTGCCTTTTGTCGTGCAATTAGACACGTTTTATGTGGCGTATTATTCCGGGACGAATGCGCCGTCTGATTATATCTCGCATTTTTCTATCAGCGACAAAACGTCAGGGCAAGAGTTGAAAGGACAAGTTTCGATGAACAGGATTTTTCGGCATCAAGGCTACCGTTTCTATCAATCTTCGTTTGAAGAAGACGGGGATGCAAGCGTATTGAGCCTCAACAAAGATGTGTGGGGCATTCCGCTGACATATAGCGGCTACGCATTATTTGTGGTGGCAATGATTTGGTTTTT
>BNTR01000109.1 GCA_025996755.1 Bacteroidia bacterium | reverse complement strand
TTTCTCTCTGTTTTTTTACTTTTGTCGCTTTTTGAAGTTTTTTTTCTTCGGTCGTTGCTTTCTATTTACGAGCAAAATTTAGGTTGCTCGTAATAGTGATTTTTCGCAGTTACTAATTGAACTTACCCGTTGTTGCAATAGCAACAATGTACGGAGCGTTTATTTATTGTCCGCATGGAGACTTGCAAACTTCTAAATAACAGGATAATAAGCATTCGCCTCACGTGTGTAGCGTGGGGTAAAATTTGCTTATTTTGTGTTATTGGCTTGCAAGTGCCTCCATGACGAATGAAAGTAAGTTTACCTTACGCTCTGCATTGTAATAAAAATTGCATATTTAGGGGTGAGAATTTGCAACATAAAACATTTTATTATGTTACAGAAAACAAGTGAAAGTCATTGTGGCGGTGATTCCCAAATTGTGGAATTATTGAATCAGGTGTTGGCGAACTCCGAAAAAATCACTGCCAACCTCAAAGAAGTTGAACGGCTCATCACGAGCCGAACAGTTTAAAACCCTCAAAACCCTATCATTCAGTTGATAGGGTTTTGATTTTCATCTTTCGACATAGTAGTAACGGTGAATATTAAAATCATCAAAATTCTTTATGTCAGTTAATTTTACAAGTTCCGTTAATTTTACAAACCTGTCTTTCATTTCAATGTCCTGCCAAGTTTCCTTAAACTCTTCGCTTCCCCAGGCTGTGTCAGAATTTGTATTGATTAACGTTTTTCTCTCTTTCGTTAGAAAATTGATATTAATAATACTTTTTGTAACATCTCCCTTGGCGATGGTTTGCTCATAGTCAATCAACTCAAAATCGCTGTTTCGATAACAAAAAGTGTATTGATACCAACGACCTCTATCGGCGAGGTCGTACTCAATTAGCAAATTGCCTTTTTTGATGCTAATGGATACTTCAGTCTCAAAAGAAACCCCGACTTCATGTGGGGGCGGAAAACAATCAGGAATTGCCAAAACGGTATTGTAATCTTCGCCCTCTTTGAATGCGATTACAATTCCACGACGGTTACAGTCTAATTCGCCATAATGTTCGTCTGATACAAAAGCCTCCTCGTCTGTTTGTTTTGTGAATATCACATAATCGTCTTTGCCGTCATCATTCAAATCGCCTGCAATTGTTTTCAAAATAGTTTCGCCGGAAGACACCAAATCTTCAAGCTCAACATCCTCTTCTATTTCGGAGGAACAGTTTATTTTTCGATATTTTGACAAGTTCTCATCTGTAACAAATGGATAAACAGAGGATCCGCTAATCCATTCAGCAATTCCTCTTTCTCTATCTAACCAAACAAATTTACATTCTCGATATGGATATGTCGTAAATACAATAGTATCGTTTATTTGATATGAGTTTAAAATTTCAAATATCCATTTTCCACCCGCAGCAACATCACCAAAGGTTAATACATTTCCGTTTATTCGCACCGTATTTGCTTCATCACAGACGGCAAATTCGCCATCTATACCTGTGGGCATCAATTCTGTCCATTTGGCAGGTAATGTACTGTAATCAAAAGGTAATGTACTGTCATCAACAGGAACTTTTTTGTTCCCACAACCACTTGCAAGTAATGCAAGAACGCTTAAAATGAATGCTATATTTTTCATTGTCAATTTATTTTTGCAAATTTAACGCTGCAAAGTTACAAATAATTATTTTAAAAATGCAACTTTCAATAAAAAAAAGGGAAATTTGTTGTGTACCCCGACAGCACGATTGCACCGTTTTTTTCAAAAAAAATTTGCACTGTCATAAATTATGTGTAAATTTGCAACGCAATGAAAGAAAAAATACTTATTTATCAGGTGTTGCCGCGCCTGTTTGGCAACCATAAGCCGAATCCCGTCCCTCATGGCACGATTACGGAGAACGGATGCGGCAAATTGTCGGCTTTCACGCCCAAGGTGTTGAAAGAGATTAGAAAGTTGGGATTCAGCCATATTTGGTACACGGGGCTGTTGGAACACGCCACGCAGACTGTTTATCCGGACATTCGCCCCGACCATCCGGCAGTGGTCAAGGGCAAAGCCGGCTCGCCGTATGCCATCAAGGACTATTACGACATCGACCCCGACTTGGCGGACGTGGTGCCCGACCGGATGAAGGAATTTGAAAAATTGGTCGTCCGCACGCACAAAGCCGGGCTGAAATTCATCATGGATTTTGTGCCCAACCACGTGGCACGCGGATATAATTCGGACGCGAAGCCCGACTCTGTGATTGATTTGGGTGCCGCCGACAATCTGCACACCTCCTTTGCACGGAATAATAATTTTTATTACCTGCCGGGGCAACAATTTCAAATCACACACGAATCGCGCCCCGCGAACTACCACGAATCGCCCGCCAAGGTAACCGGCAACGACTGTTTCAGCCCCCACCCCACCCCCAACGACTGGTACGAAACGGTCAAACTCAACTACGGCATCGACTATCTGAACGGTGGTCGCACGCATTTTTCGCCCATCCCCGACACATGGAAAAAGATGACGGACATCCTCCTCTTTTGGGCATCCAAGCAAGTGGACGGCTTCCGCTGCGACATGGCGGAAATGGTGCCGGTGGAATTTTGGGAATATGCCATCCCCAAGGTGAAGGAGAAGCACCCGGGCATCATTTTCATCGCGGAGGTATATAATCCCGAACAGTATCGCAACTATCTGCAACGCGGGCATTTCGACTACCTCTACGACAAGGTGGGGCTTTACGACACCCTGCGCGCCGTCGTAACGGGCAACCTGCCGGCAAGCGCAATCACCGCCTGCTGGCAGTCCACAGGCGATATTCAGCCGAATATGCTCAACTTTTTGGAAAACCACGACGAGCAACGCATCGCCTCCGATTTTTTTGCGGGCGACGCCCAAAAAGCCATCCCTGCGCTGGCAGTAGCCCTTTTTATGAACACCAGCCCGTTTATGGTCTATTTTGGGCAAACAATCGGCGAGCGCGGCATGGATGCCGAAGGTTTCAGCGGGCGCGACGGGCGGACAACAATTTTTGACTATTGGTCGATGCCCAACTGCCTGTCGCCAATCACCGCCGAACAAAAAAAATTGCGCTCGTGCTATGCCGAATGGCTGAATTTGGCAAACAGCAACAGCGCATTGCGCGAAGGCGATTTCTACGACCTGATGTATGCCAATCCGTCCGGCGAGGGCTTCAACCCCGACAAGCAATACGCCTTTCTGCGTAGCGACGGCAAAGATTTAGTGCTGGTGGTCGCCAATTTCGACGCTCAGCCAAAAGATGCCCGGGTGTTCCTTCCCGCCCACGCTTTCGACCATTTTGGCATCAGGAGTAAGGCGTTGCGCGATACCTACTGTGAATTGCATTTGGAGGGTTACGGTGCCGTTATCACAGAAATTTGTCGCCATACTTCATACTTACGTCCGCCAAAAACTGCTTGATGCGCTGTTCTTCAGACTTTTTACAAATCATTAACACATTGTCTTCGCCCACAACAACGTAGTCGCTTAACCCTTGAATCACAGCAAGTTTGCCATCGGAAAGTGTTACGAGATTGTCGCTGCTTTCGATGAACAGCGACTGACATTTCAGCACGGCGTTGCGGTTTTCGTCTTTCTCCGCCAAATCGTAGAGCGCGCCCCACGAGCCGAGGTCTGACCACCCGAAATCGGCTATCAGCATATAGGCATTGGCGGCTTTTTCCATAATGCCGTAGTCGATAGAGATGTTTTGGCACTTCGGATAGTTCTCATGGATGAACGCCTTTTCTTCGGGCGTATTATATTTGCCCTTGCCCTGCTCAAAACAGGCGAATATATCGGGCAAATACAGAAGAAACGCATCAATAATCGTTTGTACATTCCAAATAAAAATGCCCGAATTCCAATAAAATTCGCCGCTTTCAAAGAAAACTTTGGCAAGTTCGGCATTGGGCTTTTCGGTAAATGCCCTGACACGATGGATGGCTTGCCCATTGCTCTGCGTTTGGATATAGCCATAGCCCGTTTCCGGACGGTTGGGCGTGACACCCAGCGTGAGCAGGGCATCGTTTTCCTGCGCAAATTCCAATGCCGTCTGAATATTATTCAGAAAATGGTGCTCCTGCAAAATCAAATGGTCGGCAGGCGTCACCACGATGCTCGCTTTGGGGTTGATAGCCTGAATATGATATGCCGCGTAGGCGATGCACGGAGCCGTGTTGCGGCGCGTAGGCTCCAAGAGCAACTGATTGTCTTTCAAATCGGGCAGTTGCTCCTTCGTCAGTGCCGCATATTGCTCATTTGTAGCAATATAGATGTTCTCTTTCGGCACGATTTTCGCGAAGCGGTCGTAGGTATGCTGCAACAGCGAGCGACCTGTCCCCAAAAAATCCAAAAACTGCTTCGGCTTATTCTCACGGCTAAATGGCCAGAAACGGCTGCCGATTCCGCCACTCATAATCACACAATAGCTATTTTCCATCTATTTTTATATTTCAGAACACAAAGTTACAAGAAAAATTTGATTTACCAAACAGTTTCGTGAAATTTAATTTATTTTAACCGATAACTCACAAACGCGACCCGCCGGCTGTCCGGCGACCACGAATTGACGTTGATGGTGCCCTGCCCGCCAAAAAGTTGCACCAGCGTGAGAGGCTCACCGCCCGCGGCAGGCATCATCCGCAATTCCACCTCTTTGTTTGCCAAATGCTCGCTCGGTTTTGAAATGCCTTGGTCATAAGCGATGAAAATCACCTGCTTGCCATCGGGCGAAACGTGCGGAAACCACGAATTGCGGGTGGAATCGGCAGTCATCTGCGTCTGCTCGGAGCCGTCGGCATTCATCCGCCAGATTTGCATCAAGCCTCTGCGTGCCGAATTAAACCAGATATGCTTGCCGTCGGGGGAATATTCCGGCGCATCGTCGCGCCCCGCGGCGGTGGTCAGGCGCACCTCCTTGCCGCCCGCAAAAGGGCACACATAGACATCATAATTGTCGGCACGGTCGGCGCAATAGGCAAGAAACTTGTTGTCGGGACTGATGCCATGCACATAAGCGGGGCAAATCTCCACCACCAAATGCGGCACGCCGCCCTCACATGGCACCGTGTAAACATGCGAGCCATGATTGCCGGCAGGGATGTTGCTGAGGGCGATATATTTGCCGTCGGCACTAACCGCGTGGTCGCTGTTGCAAGTTGTAGCGAAACGGGTATTGATAAGCACCGGCTTTGCCCGCGGCTTTTCGAGCGACAGCCGGTAAAGTTTGCCCTCACTATTGAAGACCAGCCATTTGCCATCGGGCATCCAGTTAGGAGCCTCAATCAGGTGATTGAACTCCCTGACAACCTCCCGCACCCCGGAGTCCACATCAAGAATCTCCAGCACGCTGACGACTTTGGGCTGCCGATTGGCAGCACCAATGAAGAAAAGAGAGCCGGCGATGGCAAAAAACGCTTTAATTTTCATACATTAATTTACTGCCTCAGACTCCTCTTCTTTACGTTCTTTGTACATGGCATGAAAAGCCAAACCAATTAGCACTGCTGCTGTGCCGTACATTGCGGCAAGAACTTTAAATGTTTCCATTTTATTTATTTTTTTCAATAATCTGGCTGCAATCCTTGTAGAACTGTTTATTTGCTTGTACCCCCGAGCAGAATCGAACTGCTATCAAAAGTTTAGGAAACTTCTATTCTATCCGTTGAACTACGAGGGCGTGGCTTCTTTTTGCGCCTGCAAAGGTACAATTTTTATTGCAATCATCCAAATACTTCGTGCAAGACTTCGAGCGAATTGATGTCTTGGAAAACGTCCAAGTGCAGGCGATAGTATTCTACGAGGCGGTTCATCAGGCTCTTGCGGCGGTTGCCGGTGAGGTGCATTTCGCCCATCGTGTCGTAGTTCAAATTCAATATTTGGAAAAACAGCGCACTTTCTTCCCGGTCTAAAAAATGGACGTGGGAGGGCTGGGCTGTGACGAAAAAACCGTTCAGCAGGTCGAAATAGCAGTGGGGCGCATAATTTTCCGCGTCGGGATAGAAGCCGAGAAACTGCGTCAGGCGAAGCAAAAACACCAGATGAAAATTGGCATAGTCTTTTTCCGACAAATCCAAGACCTGAATCGACTGCACAAGGTAGTCAAACAGCAATCTGTCGGCTTGCTCGCCCTTCACCGCCTTGCCCACCCACTCTGCCAAAAACAGGCTCATGGCACTTTTTACGGGGTTACTCAACAGATAGACGAGCGGCACGTGCACCTTTGCCTCTTGCAATCGCTGAATTTCGCGCGAATTTTGATGCTCCACTTCCAAATCCAGAATGGCTAAGGGATGAAAAACGGAGCCTGCCACTTTCGCGCGTTTGCCCTTCGATTTGTAGGTCAGATACGACATCTGCCCAAATTCTTCCGTGAACACGCGCACGATAGCACTGGTGTCGTTATAGTTGAAATAGCGCAGCACAATGGCTCTTGTTTTGTGTAACATTCGACAAAGGTAAAAAAAAAATAAAAAAGTAGCAAAAAAATTTGGAGATTAAAAAAAAAGTTGTACCTTTGCACCCGCAATTGCAAAGAATGGTCCATTCGTCTATCGGTTAGGACGCCAGGTTTTCATCCTGGAAAGAGGAGTTCGATTCTCCTATGGACTACAGAAACAAACAAATTAAAAGAATAAAGTTTAAAGATGGCAAATCATAAATCATCAATCAAACGCATCCGTCAGACGTTGAGCAAACGCCTGAGCAATCGCTATTATGCAAAGACAGCCCGTAACGCCGTGCGCGATTTGCGTGCAGCGACCGACAAAACGCAAGCCGCCGAATTGTACAAAAAAGTGAGCGCAATGTTGGACAAACTGGCTAAGAAAAACGTCATTCACGCCAACAAAGCCGGCAATTTGAAATCCAAATTGGCGCACCGCATCGGCAAATTAGCCTAAAAAAAAGTTTTTTTTAAGACAATAAATCGGGTCGCAGTCGTTTCGTGCGCTCGATGGATTGTTGCAGCTCCCAGTCGCGGATATTGGCTTCGTGACCGGAGAGCAGGATTTCGGGCACCTGCCAGCCGTTGTAATCGGAAGGGCGCGTATAGACGGGAGGTGCCAGAAGATTGTCCTGAAACGAGTCGGAGAGTGCCGACTGTTCGTCGCCAATAGCCCCCGGAATAAGCCTCACAATGGCATCTGCCATCACTGCCGCGGCAAGTTCGCCGCCCGTGAGCACATAATCTCCAATAGAAATTTCCCGCGTAATAAGATGTTCGCGAATGCGGTAGTCGATGCCTTTGTAGTGCCCGCAAAGGATGAGCAGGTTTTTGCACAGCGACAATTGGTTGGCAATCGGCTGATTAAACGTTTCGCCGTCGGGCGAGGTGTAAATAACTTCATCGTAGGTGCGCTCCGCGCACAGCACCGCAATCGCGCGGTCGATTGGCTCGCATTGCAACACCATACCTGCCTGTCCGCCAAAGGGATAGTCGTCTACGCGGCGGTGCCGCTTGTCCGACGAATAGTCGCGCAAATCGTGTAAATGAATTTCCACCAGCCCCTTGTCCTGCGCCCGCTTCAAAATCGAAGCGTGCAGCGGGTTTTCCAGCAATTCCGGCAATACCGTGATAATGTCTATTCTCATACGCATCTTCTTCACAACCATTACCGCCTTTGTGTCCCCCCCCTTACGGCTCCAGCTTCACTATCTTCTCAATAGCGTGGTGGTATCCTTCCGTAGTAACATAGAGAGTCCCGTCGGGTCCCACTGCAACATTCTTATGCACCGAAGAATAGTCGGCAAGACTTGGTCCCGTGCTTTCGATAACGGTGGACACTTTTCCGGTGGAAATCTCTATTTTGCGAATACAGTTGTTGCCTGCGTCCGCAACATAGAGATACGTCCCGTCCGTTGCGATACCCATAGGAAAGTAAAACCGAGCCGCTGTCCCTATGCCGTTGGTAGAGCCCACCGTGCCGCTTCCGGCAAAGGTGCTCACTTTTCGGGTGGCAATCTCTATTTTGCGAATACAGTGGTCGCGCATGTCCGTAACATAGAGATACCCGTTGCACTCTACGATACCATAAGGAAACTTGAACAGTGCCGCTGTGCCCACGCCGTCTTTATGTCCGCTCGCGGAGGCGCTTCCGGCAAAGACATCTACGACGGCAGCAGCATTGGAGCTCTCGGCAGCCGTCTGCACTTTCATAACACGGTGGGAGCTGCCGTCCGCAACATAGAGATCCCAATCCCCGTGCGCTGCGATACCCATAGGAGAGGTGAAGCGGTCGTGTGCATCAGAAGCTCCGTCTTTTGCTTTTATGGTAATGCGTTGCACAACTCCTGGGTAAACAACTCCTTGTATATTCATTTTACGAATAGTACAGGAGTTAGGATGGATGTCCGTAATATAGAGAACACCCGGATTTTTTTTGAACACTGTGATAGCCGTAGGAGTGTTTAACGGGATTCTCGTTTCAATGTCGCTGTGGTCTCTAATGGTCCAAGCTTCTCCGGTGTTAGTATCTATGCTGCGAATATGTTGGTTGCCGGAATCCGCAACATAGAGATAATTGCCTACCATTACCATACCTCGAGGGTGCTTGAACCGTGCCGCTGTGCCTTTGCCGTTGTCAAAGCCCGAAACATCCACTATGCTTCCGGCAAGGGCGCTGGTGTGTGATTTTACCGTCACCGCTGAGGGTAGCGTGGCAAGGGCAGTGAAGTCTACAGTGATGCTCTGACTGCGGGAGTTGCTCTGCACTGGGAACAAGCCGACAATGGCAATCTCCGAGTCACTCTTGCGTATCACCTTGCTGTTGTTCGGCGGAGATTGATTCAGACGGAGAAACGCCCCCCCGAGTGGATCCGAAATGGTGAATTGCGACAAGTTGAGGCGCTCCTTCGGCACAAATGTGCCGCCGTCGCTCAGCTCAATGCTCAGCCAAGTGTCGCCGCGGACGGGATAGAATACTGCTGATGTTATGGAAGATGCTGGAATTGCCCCGCTTGCAACTGCCTTCACCGCTGTGGCTTGCGTGGCAAAGGCACTGTTGAGTACGGCGAGTTCCGCAACTGCGGAGCCACTCGCTGGGGGAAAGCCGGTAATGACGACCTCCGTGTCGCTGGTGCGCGTTATCGTGTTGGTGGACGTGAAGTGGAGAAAGTCGTTCGGTTCGGTAATGACGAACTGCGTTATGTTGAGCTGCTCCTGCGGCAAAAATGTGCCGCCGGTCAGCGTAATGGCCAGCCTGTTGTCGCCAACGCTGAAACGGGGGGCACCGCCGGTGATATTGAATGGTGCTGATTTTATGTGCGAACCCACCCCGCCGCCTGCATTTACCGTCACCGCTGAGGCTTGCGTGGCAAAGGCTGAGCCGTCTATGGTGATTCTCTGACCGCTTCCGGTAGCCGTCACTGCGGACAAATTGTTAATGCTGGCCCAACGGTCGCTGCCGCGACTTATCGAGCCGCCGGTCAGATTGGCAAATCCGCCCGTTCCCGGCGTGCTGATGCGAAATTGCGACATGTTGAGGTTCTCCGCAAATGCGCCATCGGTCAGCTGAATTCTCAGATAAGTGTTGCCGACGATGGAATTGAATGGCGGTGACACCACGGGACTTCCCCCACTTGCAACTACCGTCACCGCTGAGGCTTGCGCGGAAAGGGC
>BNTR01000108.1 GCA_025996755.1 Bacteroidia bacterium | reverse complement strand
CCGTGACTGTTGTAGAGCATACTCGTTACACCATCGAAGCGAAAGCCGTCGAAACGGTATTCTTCCAGCCAAAATTTGCAGTTGGAGAGCAAGAAATGTATTACCTCGTTGCGCCGATAGTTGAAGCAGAGCGAGTCCCAAGCGGGGTGTTCGCGCCGCGTATCGCTGTGAAAATACTGGTCGTAGGAGCCGTCAAACCGCCCCAAACCTTCGATTTCATTTTTCACGGCGTGCGAATGCACCAAGTCCATAATCACGGCAATGCCCATCGCGTGAGCCGTGTCGATGAGTTCTTTCAACTCCTCCGGCGTGCCAAACCGCGACGATGCCGCAAAAAAACTCGACACGTGGTAGCCAAACGAGCCATAATAGGGGTGCTCCTGAATCGCCATAATCTGAATGGCATTGTAGCCGTCCTTCTGGATGCGCGGCAGAATGTTTTGCATAAATTCGCGATACGTGCCCACGCGCTCGTCATTGGTCGCCATCCCGATGTGGCATTCGTAAATCAGCAGCGGCGCGGTGTTCGGCGCAAAATTTTTCACCTTATATATGTAGGGCGTGTCGGGATTCCAGACTTGCGCGCTGAAAATGTGCGTAGTGTTGTCCTGCACCACGCGCTGCGCCCACGCGGGGATGCGCTCGCCGGAGCCGCCGTCCCAGTGCATCCGCAATTTATACAGTTCGCCGTGGTGCAATTTGTCGTGAGGCAGAGCAATTTCCCACGCACCATTGCCAATCGGATGCAACTGATAATCAGGCTGTTCCGTCCACCCGTTGAAATCGCCAACGAGGTAAATCGCCGTCGCTCGCGGTGCCCATTCGCGAAATACCCAGCCCGCGTCGGTCTTGTGCAAACCGAAATACAGATACCCGTCGGCAAAATCGCTCAGCGGCACTTTGCCGTCCTGTGTCAACTCCCGTTCGCGCTGCAAAAAATAGGCATAACGCCCCTCAATCGCCGCCGTGTAAGGCTCCAACCAAGAGTCGCCCTTGATTAGCCCCAATTTGCTTGTCGTTTCTTTTTTCTTAGCCATGTCGCAAAGATACAAATTTATTCTGAAACAAGCGGTATAACTTACAACAAATGATTTTAATCCAACTGATAGCCAAACGATTTGAGAAATTTGTCGCGGTTGCGCCAGTCTTTTTCGACTTTGACGAACATTTCCAAAAAAACTTTTTTGTCGAAAAATTTTTCGATGTCTTTGCGTGCCATTGAGCCTACTTTTTTGAGGGCTTTGCCTTGGTCGCCGATGATGATGCCCTTTTGCGATTCGCGCTCCACGATGATGAGGGCGCGAATGCGAATGATGTCCGCCGCCTCTTCAAACGTTTCAACGACCACTTCCACCGAATACGGGATTTCTTTTTGGTAATAGAGCAAGATTTTTTCGCGGATTATTTCCGTGACGAAAAACCGTGCCGGACGGTCGGTCAGCTGGTCTTTTTCAAAATAGGGCGGCGATTCGGGGATTTGCTCCTCAATGCGCTTTTTCAGATAGTCGATATTGAATTTATTGGTGGCTGAGAGCGGGATAATTTCCGCCGCGGGCAACAGTTCGTGCCATTCTTCCACTTGTTTTTCCAATTCTTTCTGGTTAGACAAGTCTATTTTGTTGATAATTAGCAAAACAGGCGATTCCACTTTCTGCACTTTGGCAAGAAAAAAGTCGTTTTTGTCAATTTTTTCCACCACATCCGTCACATACACCAGCACATCCGCATCGCCCAGAGCCGATTCGGAAAAATTGAGCATACTCGCTTGAAGTTTGTAATTGGGCTGCAACACGCCCGGCGTATCCGAATAGACAATCTGCATCTCGTCGGTATTGACAATGCCCATAATACGGTGCCGCGTGGTCTGCGATTTTGCCGTGATAATCGACACCTTCTCGCCCACCAGCACATTCATAAGTGTGGATTTCCCCACATTCGGATTGCCCACGATGTTTACAAAACCGGATTTGTGCGTCATTTAGTTATGAATTATGAGTTATGAGCGGTTATTTTGGTTTCACTACCGCCTTTTTGCTCTAATCTTTTAATTTCTTTGTCGAAATCGGAAACGATTTGTTGGTATTTATTAAATTCTTCGTATTCTGCTTCGGCTTTGCTGTCGGCTTGTTGCCTGGATATTTTACCTTTATCTTTAAGAATTTGGTATTTTCTGAAAGCCAAAAATTCGTTTATGCTTGCAGCAAACTCTTTCATAGAGAACGAATTTTCGCGCTCAATCAGGTCTTCAATATAGTCGAAATATCCGGTAACGGCTCTTTCTAAGCGTTGGATTTCTTTTTCGGACAAATAATTTTTGGCAATCGTTACATCGGACTTGAGTATGCGCCCGTCCGGAGCATTCTTCCAAGTAGCCAACCCCATATTTTCGCTGTTTCTATCGGCTTTGGTGTAAATAATTTCGGCTGCCGTTTGTCCCGTAATGGCAAAATGAAATTTATTTTGCACCATCGCATAAAAATCGCGGGTAACGGAGGAACTGCGGTCATAGTCGATGCTGCATTCGGCGAAAATATCGGTAATTTGTTGCCAAATGCGGCGTTCACTTGCACGAATGGAACGGACACGCTCCAACAATTCGCGGAAATAATCCTTGCCAAAAGCCGTTTTTCCTTGTTTCAACCGTTCGTCATCAAGCACAAAACCTTTTGTAATAAATTCTTTCAGCGTTTTAGTTGCCCAAATCCTGAATTGTGTTGCTTTGGCAGAATTTACGCGATAACCTACGGAGATAATTGCATCGAGATTGTAAAATTCAACCTGTCGCTTAATATTTCTACTCCCTTCCATTTGAACTATTTCCAAAATGGAAATAGTTGGCTCTCGGTGCAATTCACCATCTTCATAGATATTTGTCAAATGCTTGTTTATGGCTGGTACTTGCACATCAAAGAGCGTAGCCATTGCCTTTTGCGTAAGCCAAATGGTTTCGTCTTTTACCACCACATCTATTTTTACATTTTCTTGTGGCGTGTTGTATATTAGAAATTGAAGTTGTTTGTCCATAAAACATAACTCACAATTATTTCGGGTCATAACCCCATTTCAAGTAAGTTGCCCCCCACGTGAAACCAGCCCCGAAGGCGGTCAGGATGAGGTTATCACCTTTTTTTAGCTTGGATTCCCACTCCCACAAGCAGAGCGGGATGGTGCCTGCGCTGGTGTTGCCGTATTTTTCGATGTTTACCATCACTTTTTCCATTGGCGTATCCAGGTAGTTTGCCACTGCTTCTATGATGCGCATGTTGGCTTGGTGGGGCACTACCCAGTCTATTTGGTCTTTGGTGAGGTTGTTGCGTTTCACGAGTTGTTCGCAGGAGTCGACCATGCTGGATACGGCGCGTTTGAACACCACTTTGCCGTCTTGCCAGATGTAGTGCAGGCGTTGGTCGAGCGTTTCGTGCGTGCTGGGGTTTGCCGAGCCGCCGCCATACATGTGCAGGCTTTCGGGCGAACTGCCGTCGGACTGGTGAATGGAGTCGATAACGCCCAAATCTTCCTCGGTGGCTTCCACTAAGGCGCAACCGCAACCGTCTGCAAAAATCGGGCAGGTGTTGCGGTCGGTGTAGTCGGTAACCACGGATAGCACATCGCCGGAAATGACCATGATTTTCTTATATCGTCCGGTGGCAATCAAGCCGTCAGCCACCTCCAGCGCATAGATAAACCCACTGCAAGCCGCTTCCATGTCGAAGCAAAACGCATTGGTCATCCCTGTTTGCGCCGCTACGAGGGCGGCAGAATTGGGCAGAATGTAATCCGGCGTGGAGGTCGCAAACACCACAGCCTCAATCTCCGAAGGGTCAAAAGGGTGCTTGCGCTGCAAATCTTCAACGGCTTTGACCCCCAGATACGAAATGCCTCGCCCTTCTTCGGGTTTCAAAACACGCCGCTCTTTAATGCCTATGCGCTTGAGAATCCATTCGTCAGACGTGTCAACCATGGTAGACAACTCGTCATTGGTCAAACGATACTGAGGAACAGCCCCCCCTACCCCTGTGATAACTGCACGAATCTTACTCATTGACTGCTGCTTTGTCGATAATTACTTTGCCCTTGTAAAACAATTTGCCCTCGTGCCAATGCGCGCGATGGTACAAATGATATTCGCCGGTCGTTTGGTCCAGCGCGATTTGCGGCAGCACAGCGTTGTCGTGTGTCCGTCGTTTGTCCCTTCTTGTTTTACCTACTCTTCGTTTGGGATGTGCCATTTTCTTTATTTTTATTTAAATGTTTATATTTTCAATCATCAATCATCTAATTCTTCATTGTCGATAATATCTTCATCATCGTTTTCTGCCGTCACAATGTGCTGTTTCAAATGCTCCACCATTGCGCGGTTGCATTGCCCCGGAGCGTGCACATGTTTGAGTGGGATTTCCAACGCCACAAACTCGTATAAAAACCATGCGATATTGATAAAGCCCTCTTTTTCAGGAACTGTTATCACATCATCGGCACCCTCTGCGTATTCTTTGCCCAATTTGACGACCAATTTGGCAGTCGTTTCTATCGGAAAATCCATCTCGTCTAAACAGCGGTCGCACACGATGAGCACGTTTCCGTTCAACTTAAAATCGAATACAAACGTCCCGTTTACATCCGTCACCGTGAGCGAAACCTTGACTTTCCCCTTTTGCACATCTTCCGATTCGATGTCTGCAAAAAACTGATTATCAAGCAGATATTCAAATGTTTGAACCTCCTGCCTCCCACCTGTCAAGTCGATTTTATATGCACTAAACTTTCCCAAAACACTGTCTTATTTCAAATGCCTGCGCAAAAAATTTCCGCAAAGGTAGGCATTTTTTTGATACAAACAAAACATTTTTAAAAAATTGAGGTTAAATCTTTTTTTGAGGTGCCAATTGCACCCGCAAAGAAAGTTCATCCAACTGCTCCTGCGCCAATGCCGACGGCGCATCCAGCATCACGTCGCGTCCGGAATTGTTTTTCGGAAAAGCGATGCAGTCGCGGATGGAGTCCAAGCCGGCGAAAATCGACACGAAGCGGTCGAGACCGAAGGCGATGCCGCCGTGGGGCGGCGCACCGTATTTAAAGGCGTTCATCAGGAAGCCGAACTGCGCCTGCGCCTGCTCGTCGGAAAAGCCCAAAATGGAGAACATTTTTTTCTGTAACTCGCTGTCATGGATACGGATAGAGCCGCCGCCGATTTCCACGCCGTTGATGACGATGTCGTAGGCATTGGCGCGCACCTTGCCCGGATTGGTGTCCAGCAGCGGAATGTCTTCGGGCTTCGGGCTTGTAAACGGGTGGTGCATAGCGAAATAGCGTTTGAGTTCGGCATCGTATTCCAAGAGCGGGAAATCCACTACCCAGAGGCAACTGAATTTGTTTTTGTCGCGCAATCCCATGCGTGAACCCATCTCGAGGCGGAGTTCGCCCAACTGCTTTTGCGTTTTTTCGGTGGCTCCACAAAGTATGAGCAGCAAGTCGCCGGGCTTCGCACCGGCACGCTCTGCCCACTTTTTGAGGTCTTCGGGCGTATAAAACTTATCAACAGACGATTTCAGCGAGCCGTCTGCTTCGTAGCGCACATAAATAAGACCCGCTGCACCGATTTGCGGACGTTTCACAAATTCTGTTAGTTCGTCCAACTGCTTGCGTGTGTATCCAGCACAGCCTTCAGCACAAATCGCGGCGATAAATTCAGATGTGTCGAACACGCCAAAATTTCTTCCGGCAGTCAGGTCTTTTATTTCTACAAAGGGCATCCCAAAGCGCGTGTCGGGCTTGTCGGAGCCATACAACCGCATCGCTTCGGCATACGACAGGCGGGGGAAATCCGCCAAATCAATGCCCTTGATGGTCTTAAACAGGTATTTTGTTAAGCCCTCAAACATCTTTAATATGTCTTCCTGCTCGATGAACGACATTTCGCAGTCGATTTGCGTAAATTCGGGCTGGCGGTCGGCGCGCAAATCTTCGTCGCGAAAACATTTCACGATTTGGAAATAGCGGTCGAAGCCTGACACCATCAGCAACTGCTTCAGCGTCTGTGGCGACTGCGGCAGGGCGTAAAACTCGCCCGGATTCATCCGCGAGGGCACCACAAAATCGCGCGCCCCTTCGGGCGTGGAGCCAATCAGGACGGGCGTTTCCACTTCGAGAAATTTTTGGTCGTTGAGGTAGCTCCGTGTGGCAAATGCCATCCGGTGGCGCAGTTCGAGATTGGCGCGAACAGCCGTGCGACGCAAATCGAGGTAGCGGTATTTCATCCGCAACTCGTCGCCGCCGTCTGTGTCGTCTTCGATGGTGAACGGAGGGATTTCCGACGGGTTGAGCACGGTGAGCGTGGATGCCGTGATTTCGATGTCGCCGGTCGGGATATTCGGATTTTTGTTCGAGCGTTCGGTCACTTTTCCGACCACCTGAATCACCCATTCGCGCCCCACTTTCGCCGCCTCATCGCACAGAGCGGCGTTTTGCTCGTTGTTAAACACCAACTGAGTGATGCCGTAGCGGTCGCGCAGGTCAATAAAAATCATCCCCCCAAATTTGCGTGCTTTTTGCACCCATCCGGCGAGGGTCACCTCTTCATTTAAGTTTGCAAGGCGGAGTTCGCCGCAGTTTTTTGTTCTATACATCGCTGTAATTATGAGTTATGAGTTATGTGTCCATTCAAACGGATGCAAAGGTACAAAAAATTATGAAATGACATACATTCATCAGGGCTGGTGCTATCGCCTCGCTGCCCGCGCTTTTCTCAGTTTCGCAAGTTCGCCCCAATAAAAATCTAATTCCTCCGGCTCCAATCGCTGCGTAAATTTCTCCGGTGACTGTTTGTAGGCTTGTTCCATCTGCACAAGAATCCGATAGACGGCATCCATATCGCCGCTTTTTTCGTATGTATCTAATAAAAAAACGTAAGAGATGGGATAATTCGGGTATTCCTTAATGTTCGCTTCCGAAATAGCACAAGCCTCTTCTGCTCTGCCTAACTCTAACAAATCTATTGCATAATTATTTGCAGCAGCAGGTCCGTTGCCCTCTCGATACTGTTTTTCAGACGTACTCAACATCTCTTCTTTTCTGCCCAACTTCTCTAATAGCAATGCGTATTTAAGTCCGGCTTTGTAATGTCCCAATCTATAACTTCTCCCATACCATTTGACAGCCTCCTCGTTCAGGTTGTTTCCGGCGAATATGTCGCCAAGCACATACGCATTGTCACTGTGCGTGGGGTCTGTTTCATACGCATATTCCGTCCATTTAAGAGAGGCTTCCGTTTTGTTGAGGAATAGCCATGCGGACGTATGCAGGACGGAAAAACCCGCGACCATCAAGATGCCGTATTTGAGGTTTTTGCAAATCCTTTCCGTTTGTACCCCCCCCCCAATAGGATGCCTGCATTGCTTAAATTGAACACCACAGCCGCAAATGCAAAAATATCCCAGTCGCCAAGACCTCTACCGGCGGCGAATACAAACATCAGTCCCACAATGGACAACGAAGCAATAAAGAAAAACCAAGCCGTGAGATTGTATTTGACCTTGAAAACAATGCTGTAAATCAAAATCATCAGCCATATCAAAAAACCAACGCCGCCGCCCAGCAGTTGGGAGTTGAAAAATTCCTTAAAATGGGCGATTGAAAATAAAGTATATGCACTTTCTGTTGATTCTAACGGCAACATCATAGGACGCGCAAATTTTTGGAAGGCAAGATATAAAAATGGAAGTGAAACTAAGACTATCCAAAAAATTGTCTTTTTGTTTTTGAAAAACGGACGTTTCCAAAGTGCTTTGCCGTAAAACAAAAAGATAAGCGATGGAAGCATACACACCAACATCAAGTGAAAAGCAATTCCGGCAAATAGAATGAATGCCGGCACCGCGATATGAATTTTGTCTTTGAGGCACAACAAACTTGTGAAAAGGTAGAGTTGCAAAAACAATAAGGCAAAAGCATACATCTCATTATAGCCGCAAAAGTGGAGTAAAATGGTGCACGACAGCGTAGAGATGACAAAAGCGGCTGCCTTTTTTAGAAACGTGTTACCCAAAAGATTGGCGGTGCACAGCGAAAAGAATATAAATGGTGCTCCAACTATGTAATCTACCAATTCTACGGTTTGGTATCCTGTGAAATTGAAATGCGCATGGAGCCAAACGTATAGGCGGTTTAATATCCACATGGACAGATACTCTTCGTGCATTATTTCCCCATTTTCAATTTGCATAATTCTAAGCCCTAAATCGCCTAAGAGGATGTATTTAATTTTCATCAAATGAAAAATGCCAACGGCGACGAGGCTGAGGATGGCAAACAGCGCGTAGCGGTGTTTGCGCAGAAACGAAATGATTGGTGCTCCACTGAGTGCCGTGATTTGAGCCACCAGCCACTGATTGGTTTGCGGGAGCCAAAAGCATAGCAATAACACGTAAAATACGCCAATGACCCAAGGGTCAAAAAAGGCGATATGGTTAAGCCCCCAGCCGCGCGTCACGCCGGGCGCAAAGGACAGGAAGAGGCTCAGTGCGATAAAGAACGCTCCCACTGCAAAGAAAGGCAGGGATTTTTCGGGCGTTTTCGCCGCAGTTTTTGCTTGTCTTTGTTTGTTTTTCTGTCTCATCGTTCGTCTTTTTTTTCGGCGACAAAGGTACAAAAAAATTTGCTACCTTTGCAGGCGGAAAGGAAAATCAAGATATATGCAACACGAACTGATTATAGCAGGATTTGGCGGGCAGGGAGTACTCTCGATGGGGAAAATACTCGCCTATTCGGGTTTGACCGAAGGCAAGGAGGTCGCTTGGTATCCGTCTTACGGTCCCGAACAGCGCGGCGGCACTGCCAATGTGACCGTCATTTTGAGCGATGAGCGCATCTCGTCGCCCGTTTTGAACGAATACGACATCGCAATCGTCCTCAACCAGCCCTCGCTGGACAAGTTTGAAAAAACCGTGAAAAAGGGCGGCATCCTGATTTACGACACCAGCAGCATCATACAGAAGCCCTCACGCACCGACATCCGCATCTTCGAGATTGACGCCGCCAATACAGCCAACGCCGAAGGATTAGGCAAAGTGTTCAATATGATGGTGCTCGGAGGGCTGCTTAAAGTTGCCCCGATGGTAAAACTCGACAACGTCCTCGCAGGCTTGAAAAAATCCATCCCCGAACGCCACCACAAATACCTCCCCCTGAATGAAAAAGCCATCTTGCGGGGAATGGAGATAATAAAGCCGGTGTAAAATCATTAAACAACACCCTCCGACCAACGCAGGCGGGAGGGTGCACTGAGAAAAAATTAAGTAATTTCGCTTTTTGCCTTCCAACACGGAAGCGGGACCTGCCACTAATTGCGGATAATCCAATCTGCGCCATTCGGCAAAAGCATCCAACCCTTGTCCGAAGAACGCGAACCATTTTTGGTCGCCGATAGACTGCTTCCTGACTTTGACACTTCAATAAATAAAAGTTGGTATAGGCGTTTAGGTCGCCCCAATAATTTGCTACCTTTGTAGCATGGAAGAAAGGATAAAATTTATGGGAGTGAACTCAATCAATTTTTACAGACAGTTTCAAACAGATACAGATTGTTATCAATACTTGTCTGCAATCAAGTGGGAAGATGGCTACCGGTGCAAAAAATGTGGTAACACGACATTTTGCAGGGGCAAACGACCTTATTCTCGCCGTTGTAAC
>BNTR01000107.1 GCA_025996755.1 Bacteroidia bacterium | reverse complement strand
TTTTTTTGGACGAGGTGGGCGAACTGCCGCTGGCAACGCAAGCCCGTCTGCTGCGCGTGCTCGAAACGGGCGAATTTATCCGCGTGGGACAGTCAAAATCGCAAAAAACCGACGTGCGCATTGTGGCAGCGACCAATGTGGACTTGCTGAGAGCCATCCGCGACGGCAAATTCCGCGAAGATTTGTACTACCGCCTCAACACCGTGCCCATCAACCTGCCGCCGCTGCGCGACCGACAGGAGGATATTTACCTGCTGTTCAGGAAGTTCGCCTCCGATTTTGCCGAGAAATACCGCGTGCCGGCGGTGTCGCTGGTTCCCGAAGCGCAGCAGATGCTGGCAAAATACCGCTGGCCCGGCAATGTACGCGAACTGAAAAACGTTACCGAGCGGATGTCCATCTTTGAAAAAGACCGCGAAATCTCGGCAGAAGAACTGAAAACCTACCTCTCTGCACCCGCCTTGGAGCACCTCCCAGCCATCATCCCCGCGCAGGCGGGCACCCACGCGGAAACAGGCGGCAACGAATTTCTCTACAAAATTTTGTACGAAATGCGCCGCGAAATCAACGAATTGAAGCAAATGATTTACGACCAGCCCATCATCCGCGAACAGCCGCACGTGGCACCGCCGCTCAAAGAGCCGCAAGCCTACGCCCTGCCCGCCGAAGAAGAACCCTTCGCCCCCATTCAGGCAGTGTCGGACGTGGTAGCGTCGGATGTGGCAGCGTCGGACGTGGCAGCGGAAGACCACAAAACCCTCTCCATAGGCGAAGCAGAAAAATCCCTGATTATCAAGGCATTAGAACGCCACAACGGCAGGCGCGCCGATGCCGCCAAAGACCTCAAAATATCGGAGCGCACGCTGTATCGCAAGATTAAGGAATATGATTTGGAGGGGTGAAAATACAAATTAGTAACTGCGAAAACGGGAAACAGTTTTTTACGGAGAAGAAGGGCAGTGAACTTTTCTATTTAACCTGCTGAAAATAAACAACGGCTTAGAGGGGCGCAAATTTAAGGCAGCATCGCCAAGTTCGTATTGATTTTTTTCGTACCTTTGCAGGCTTGAAACAACAAATTATGGCAGACAAGACAAAATACATTTTTGTGACCGGAGGTGTCGTTTCCTCGTTGGGGAAGGGCATTGTGGCTGCCTCCTTGGGCAAATTGCTTCAGGCGAGAGGGTTCCGCGTTACTATTCAGAAGTTTGACCCCTACATCAACATCGACCCCGGTACGCTCAATCCCTACGAGCACGGCGAGTGTTATGTGACGGAGGACGGGCGCGAAACCGACCTGGACTTGGGGCATTACGAGCGGTTTTTGAACATTCCGACCTCGAAGGCAAACAACATCACGACGGGTCGCATCTATCAAAATGTTATCAACAAGGAGCGTAAGGGCGACTTTTTGGGTAAAACGGTGCAGGTGGTGCCGCATATCACCGACGAAATCAAACGCAATATTATGATGCTCGGCAAGACGGGCAAATATGATTTTGTGATTACGGAAATTGGCGGCACGGTGGGCGACATCGAATCGCTGCCGTTCATCGAAAGTGTCCGCCAGTTGCGCTGGGAACTCGGCAAAAACTGCCTCTGTGTGCATCTGACTTATGTGCCTTACATCGCCGCGGCGAAAGAGGTGAAGACGAAGCCAACGCAACATTCGGTGAAGGCACTGCAAGAACAGGGCATTCAGCCCAACATTCTGGTGCTGCGCACCGAGCAGGAACTGAACAAAAATATATGCAAAAAAGTAGCCCTTTTCTGCAATGTAGACGAAGATGCGGTGATTCAATCCTACGACGTGCCCAGCATCTATGAGGTGCCGGTGGTGCTCGCGAAGCAAAAAATGGACCAGATAGTGCTGCAAAAAATGGGCGTGCCGTTGGACAGCAAATTGGATTTGAGCAAATGGAAAAAGTTCCTCGACAATATGAAAAATGCCACCGAGACGGTTACAATCGGTCTTGTCGGAAAATATGTGGAGTTGCCGGATGCGTATAAATCCATCAACGAATCGCTGTTGCAGGCGGCAACCTATCACAATCGCCGACTGGATTTGCGCTTCATTCACTCCGAAAAATTGACGGAACACAATGCCGCCGAGCAACTCTCCGCGTTGGACGGCATTCTGGTGGCTCCGGGCTTTGGCTCGCGTGGCATCGAAGGCAAATTGGCGGCACTGAAATATGCGCGTGAGCACGACAAGCCTACTTTTGGCGTGTGCCTCGGGATGCAGTGCCAGGTCATCGAATATGCACGGAACGTGCTTGGGCTTGCCGATGCCAACTCGTCGGAAATGGAGCCAAATGCGCCTCACAAGGTCATCGACCTGATGGAAGACCAGAAGCATCTGACGAAAATGGGCGGCTCAATGCGGCTGGGCGTGTATGAATGCAAATTGGAAAAAGGCTCGAAAGCCGCGGAGGCGTACAAAAGCGACCTGATTCAGGAACGCCACCGCCACCGCTACGAGTTCAACAACGAATATAAGGATGCCTTTGAGGCAAGCGGGATGAAGTGCTCAGGCATCAACCCCGACACGGGCTTGGTGGAAGTGGTGGAAATCCCCGCCCTGAAATGGTATCTCGGCACGCAATTTCACCCTGAATACAACAGCACGGTGATGAAGCCTAATCCGCTGTTTATGAGTTTCATCGAAGCGGCAAAACAATAACTTTGCCGGCAAAATATTTTGTATTACCTTATTTTCACATTTCGCTTGTTTTTCAAAATATTTTGCGTAACTTTGCGCCCGAAAATTAAAATGCAAATGATGAGAAAAGCAATACAGCACTATCAACAGCATCAACAAGTGGCTTTAACCTCTTGTTCGCAAAGGCGTACCCCCCCCCATAACTTGCTGGTAATCAGTAAGTTACGAGCGTTTGTTCAAATAAAATTTATCAGTTGCAGCAGGGCATTTTGCCTTGCTGTGGCTTTTCCTTATGTCATTGCGGGCTTGCTACTCTCCACCGCCTCGCTCCACGCTCAAACCGATTTTGAGCAGTGGAAAGCGCAGCAGCAAAAGGAGTTTCGCGAATATTCGGAGCGGCAAAAAGGCAAGGCTACCGTTGCCGACACCGTGCGCAAGCCTCAGGAGAAGGAGCCAGATGTTCCAAAAACGCCCGTTCTCAAAGAGCCAAAGCCCGTTGCGCCACCTGTTACGGAGCCAAAGCCCGTTGTAACACCAACTGTGGAGCCGAAACCGGTTGTCGTGCCAAACACGGAGCCGAAACGACTGCCTACCGGCGATGCGGAGAGAATGCAATACATTGCCCGCGAGTATCTGCGAATTAAACAGGCAATGCCTGCCGAGCAATTCACACAAAAAAGTAGCCCTCAATATCCCTACGCACTGGGTGTTGTGAAAAATGAGGTTTTGCAACTGGCTCTCGACAATGTGAATTTGGCGCGGTTTATTGCCGAACTTCCCAACAAGGTGGTGCTAGACGAGAGTCAAAAAATATACGCCCAAGCGGCGGCTGTTACAATGGATGCCTTGCAGGGATTAACTCACTCTCCGGAACGCCCCGCAAATATGTCCGATGATTTTTATGAAAATGCGCGCAAGGGGGCTTCAACGTCCAATTTATGTGTGGGAGCTGCCCTTCCACGTTCAGTTTGGGTATACATGGAAGATAGCGACGACAGCAACATTAACAGGGTTGGGCACCGGCGTTGGATTTTATCGCCGACGATGGGCAAAACGGCATTCGGGCTGTCCGGTAAGTTTTCTGCACTGTATGCTTTTGACAAATCGCAAACATTTGCGCCCGAACGGGGCTATATTACGTGGCCCAACGGCGTGTTTCCGGTCAATGAAATGCACGACTATATGGCGTGGTCTATCTCAATAGACCCCAAAATGGACGAAATGGACGATGATAGTGCAATTTCTATTGTGCTTGTGCGCGTGAGCGATGGCAAAACATGGACAATAAAACCCGGCGAGGACAGGTCTGACGGGCAATATTGCACCATTAGCCATACTTCTTATGGGTGGTATCCTGCCATTATTTTTCGCCCGTCATACGTGAACGAAACAACTATGTATAGCAAAAATGACACATTCAGGGTAACGGTCACCGGGCTTTCCAAACCGATTCAATATGAGGTGAAATTTTTTGATGTGAATGATGTAAAATAATTAAAAGACAATGAAAGACGTAAAAAAACACACTATTTTTTGCTTGCTGTTGTTTACAGTAAGCAGTGGTTACGCCGAAAAGAAAACTTTTCTGCGTGACTATACCTACAAGGCAAGCAAATTGGACACCGAGGAAAGTTCGCGGGCGATTGCCACTGCCGAAATGCGTAATATTTTGTTGCGTGAGATTGGAACGTTCATACAATCCGAACAACAAATAACGGTGCAAGGCAATAATCAGGACTATGCAGAAAAAACAGAAGCCATCACGGCAGGTATTGTAGGAATGAAACCGCTTGATGAAAAATGGGACGACAAAGCCAAAATTTACTACATCAAAGCCGAAATGGTGGTTGACCCCGAAGATGTGAACAAACGCATCGCCGAAGTGCTCAACGACAAGCAAAAAACCAAAGACTTGGAAGAATCCCGCAAACGAACGCGGGAGGCAGAAGCAGAAATAGCCAAGTTGAAAAGTGAAATGGAAGCACAGCAAAAACAATTTGCGGAGGAAAGAGATGCCAGCAAAAAAGCGTTGGCAGAAGAACGAAACAAAGCCTTGCAAGCCTCATATACCAAGCAGGTGGATAAACTTTCTGTGGAAGAATATATGACAAGAGGCTATAATGCATACCACAACAAACAGTATGATTTGGCAATCGAAAATTTCCAAAAAGCAATTAGTGTGGACCCAAATTATGCAGATGGATATAGCGGCTTAGGACAGTCTTATGAAAGTCAGGGAAAATATCCGGAAGCCATAGAAAATTTTCAAAAGGCGATTCGAGCAGACCCAAATTATGCATTCGGATATCTGCGCTTAGGATTTTTTTATGAAAACAAGGAAAAATATCCGGAAGCTATAGAAAATTATCAAAAGATGATTCGAGCAGACCCAAATTTTGATTTAGGATATATCCGCTTAGGAGCTGTTTATGCAATACAGGAAAAATATCCGGAAGCCATAGAAAATTTTCAAAAGGCGATTCAGTTAGACTCAAATCATGCATTCGGATATTTCTGGTTAGGACGGGTTTATCAAGAACAGGAAAAATATCCGGAAGCCATAGAAAATTTTCAAAAGGCGATTCAGTTAGACCCAAATGATGCAGCGACATATTTCTGGTCAGGACGGGTTTATCAAGAACAGGAAAAATATCCGGAAGCCATAGAAAATTTTCAAAAGGCGATACAGTTAGACTCAAATCATGCAGTGATATATTTCTGGTTAGGAGGTGTTTATGCAAGACAGGAAAAATATCCGGAAGCCATAGAAAATTTTCAAAAAGTTATTCAATTAGACCCAAATACGGCAGCTGCATATAATAACTTAGGATATGTTTTTGTAGAACAGGAAAAATATCCGGAAGCCATAGAAAATTTTCAAAAGGTTATTCAGTTAGACCCAAATGATGTAGCGGCATATAATAACTTAGGTTCCGCTTACAATAAGTTGAAAAAATATACAGAAGCACTCTCTGTGCTTCAAAAAGCCATTAGTTTAGATTCAAAGATGGCGCGACCCTATTACCATTTGGGAAATGCTTATATGGGCTTGGGCGAGAAATCGAAAGCCATTGCAGCCTATCAAAATGCGGCAAGGTTGGGAGATGCTCAGGCGCAGGAGTGGTTGAAAGCGAATGGCTATAATTGGTAAAATGCAAGATGAATATCATAAAAATAATAATTAAAAATAAATGACAATGAACAAAAAAGTGATGATTTTGGCTGCTGCGGCAGTGGTTGCAGGCACAATGATTGTGGGCTGCAGAAGTAGTAATGTGCAACAGCGCGTATCTGATGGGCAAAGAGGGAAAATCAATTCCAACACTGAGCAGTATCGCACGCGGACGAGCACGGAAATGAGATGATTAAGAATTAAAAATTACAAATTTTAAAAATTAAAAGACAATGAAAAAGAAATTTATTTTCGCTGCTACGGCAGTGATTGCAGGCGTAATGATTACGGGCTGCGGGAGTGTTAAACCGGTGGCACAAGCGAAAGGCGTACAGGTGTTGCAGTTAAACGTTTGTCAAGAGTTGCAGGAGGCGAGTCCGTCGACGCGCGCAGTGGGACAGGGGACGCATTTTAAAGAGCAGACCGCCCGAAACATTGCGGAAACGCAAGCACGAGCGGCATTTGCTCGAGCCTTGTCGTCCAAAATTAAGACGGCAACGTCCGAAGAAACGTTGGGTTACGACCTCTATTCGGGCGACGGGGCTTCGGGGGCTGCTGTGAGTGACCAGGGTGCAAAGCAAAACGATTTTGCACAAAGTATTGCAAATGAGACAATAAGCAACACCGTGGTGATTAAAACCTACAGGGAATTGCTGCCCAACAATCAGTACAACGTGTGGGTGTGTTTGGAATCCCAGGCAGGTGTTGCCGACATTGCCGCAAAAGTAGCCCAAAAGGTGCAACAGCGTATTCCCGATGAGGAGAAAATGAAGATGAATTTTGAGTTCGACCAGTATCGCAAGCGCGTGGAAGCCGAACTTGAGAAAAATCAACAGTGATGAAATTTGTCTGAATCAGGATTTAGTCCTGATTCAGACATTATCAATTTGAAAAACAAAAAAAAATATAAAACAATGAAATGCGTAAAAAAACACATTGTTTTTTGCTTGCTGTTGTTTACAGTCAGCAGTGGTTTCGCGGAAAAGAAAACTTTTCTGCGTGACTATACCTACAAGGCAAGCAAATGGGACACCAAGGAAAGTTCGCGGACGATTGCCACTACCGAAATGCGTAATATTTTGTTGCGTGAGATTGGAACGTTCATACAATCCGAACAACAAATAACGGTGCAAGGCAACAAGCAGGACTATGCAGAAAAAACAGAAGCCATCACGGCAGGTATTGTAGAAATGAAACCGCTTGATGAACAATGGGACGACACAACCAAAATTTACTACATCAAAGCCGAAATGGTGGTTGACCCCGATGATGTGAACCAACGCATCGCCGAAGTGCTCAACGACAAGCAAAAAACCAAACAGTTGGAAGAATCCCGCAAACGAACAGGGGAAGCAGAAGCAGAAATAACCAAGTTGAAAAGTGAAATGGAAGCACTGCAAAAACAATTTGCTATGGAAACCGATGCGATGAAACGCGCGTTGGCAGAAGAAAAAAGCAAAACTTTGCAAGCCTCATATATCACGCAGGTGGATAAACTTTCTGCGGAAGAATATATCATGAGAGGTTATAATGCCTCGGAAAACGGACAGTATGATTTGGCAATCGAAAACTATCAAAAAGCAATTAGTGTGGACCCAAATACGGTAGCTGCATATAATAACTTAGGATATGTTTTTGTAGAACAGGAAAAATATCCGGAAGCCATAGAAAATTTTCAAAAGGCGATTCGATTAGACCCAAATGATGCATTCGGATATACCAACATAGGAAATGCTTATGTACGCCATGGAAAATATCCGGAAGCCATAGAAAATCTTCAAAAGGCGATTCGATTAGACCCAAATGATGCATTCGGATATAGTAGTTTAGGAAATTTTTATGAAACACAGAAAAAATATCCGGAAGCCATAGAAAATCTTCAAAAGGCGATTCGATTAGACCCAAATGCTGTATTCGGATATCGAGGCTTAGGAAATGTTTATTACTCCATGGAAAAATATCCGGAAGCCATAGAAAATTTTCAAAAGGCGATTCGAGCAGACTCAAATGATGCAAGAACATATAACCTGTTAGGAAATGTTTGTTACTCCATGGGAAAATATCCGGAAGCTATAGAAAATCTTCAAAAGGCGATTCGATTAGCGCCAAATAATGCAACTGTATATGGGAACTTAGGATATGTTTATGAAACACAGGAAAAATATCCGGAAGCCATTGCAGCCTATCAAAATGCGGCAAGGTTGGGACATACTCGGGCGCAGGAGTGGTTGAAAGAGAAAGGCTATGATTGGTAAAAAGTAATTTAGTGATTGAGTTAAATAAGATATGGAGGGTACTGAAAATCCATAAAAGAGTAGGCAAATTTTTTAAAAATAAAAAAAATATGAAAACATTATTATTTGGAGCAGGGGCATCCGTACCTTTCTTTTGTCCCCAATTGTCAACTAATTATTTGACGGAACAGATAAGTAAAAGTTGTAACTGGGAAAAAATTGTTACCAGATACAACGCTAAAAAAAAAGCAGATGACAAACAAAATGATTCACCCGACTCAAATGGCTTGTTATTAGACTCTGCCGAAATTGTAGCATTGATTGGAAATATAGGAAAACAAAATCCAAATTACAATTTTGAAAATATAGCAGAAATCATAGATGAATTATCGTATTATGGATTTAACGATAAATTGACTGACGATGAGAAACAAAATTGTGGAAATTTATCATCTAAATATAATGTTAAGCCTGTTTTTGCTTGGAAAATATATCCACTCCTGTTTAGATTGATTATTGCGGAATCTATTTTGGAATTACAGGAGGAGAAGCACCAAGTTGATTCGTATGATGAGTTAATAGAATTGCAAAAAAATTTTATTGATTCCTTTATTGGGAAAGACAAAGGAACAATATTTTCTACTAATTATGATGATTTATTACTAAATTCTGTCAAAGATCTAAATTTTGAATTAGGATTTGGAACAGACTCAACCGATGATTTTAAGAGAGATTTTTTAAAACCATGCACACTTTTAAATGCTCAGCGAGCAATTTGCTTTCCTCATTCGCATCTACGGTTAGTTTTTATTGGTAAAGAAGACGGTATGGCTCATTATATTTCAGATTCAAAACAAGCAAATGATTATATATGGGCTAATTTATTCTCTACTGATTTAAAGCAAATACTGCCTGTTACACTTGGTACAAAGCGCTTCAATTTCAATACCTCATCGGTTGGTACAGGAGCAACAAAGACTGATATGTTTAATTTTAGTCCCTATTTCGATTATAATGAGAAAATGGAATCCGATATAAAACAATGCTCTGATTTAATAATAATTGGGTACTCATTTAATGATGAACATATCAATAAGATATTAAAGACTTGTCCGGCAAAAAAAATCACGGTAGTTGACTATAAGCAGGGGGAGGATATTGGAAAGTTTAAAGATAATATAGCAACGAAATGTGATAACATATCTTCATTGGCAACATTTTATTTAGAAGGATACGATAAGTATTTAAAAGAAAATATATATTCAAAAAGAACAACATTCTAAAAAATAGGCTTCCCCTTGCTCAGCGCAGGCTTTGCCTGCGTTTGAGCTAAAAGCAAGCTCCAGCCTTGCAAACAAGCTAACAGGTAGAAGAAAGCGCAGGTGTTTGCTTGCGCTTTCTTCTTTTCCGGAGGGGGATGATGCCGTTGTTGCTATAAATATGCGCCCCGATGGAGTCGAAAGCTCTTTTTATTCAGAAAAAAATGACTATCCGCAATCATACCACTTGGCATTCGCTCCTTGTCCCGCAGGGACAGCACTTTATTAACCGTATGCTTTAGCTCAATGTCATTAAGTTAATCTTCATATTGCTCTTTTATAGTTAGTTAGCGTGATATATTTTCCGTTCACTTTGCGGACTTTCTTTATTCGCGGGTATTTTCTGCCGGGTCTAACCGGCTCCAAATTTT
>BNTR01000106.1 GCA_025996755.1 Bacteroidia bacterium | reverse complement strand
GGTGCCGGAGGAAACTTTAAAGCTAAGAGTTCATTGTCTTCGTGGTTTGGGCGCGCGTTTTATTCTTACGACAATAAATATCTGCTCACGGTGACCGGTCGTGCAGACGGTTCATTTGGTCGGCATACATATTGTAAGCGTAGTTACTGCTCAAACCGTCCATTCGGGTAGCGTTGTATATTTCAAATCCCAAATTGGAAGTAACATTGAAAGAAAAATCAATACCTTTATACCCAAGGTTCCCGTTAAAACCAATGATAGCATCCGGATTGGGGTTGCCCAAGTTGGTACGGTCTTTGTCATCTATTTTCCCATCGTCGTTAAGATCTACAAAACGCACATCGCCCGGTTGAATGCGGGGTTTCCGCTCAACATCGTTTCGCAAATAGGGGTCTGTGTCTATTTCCGTCTGATTTTGATAGATGCCACTTGTTTTATGCCCATAATACGAACCCATCGGGTCGCCGGCAAACGTTCTGGCAATCATAAGCAGACCATTGCCAAACGTGGAACCGGCGATAAAGTTAGATTTATCCCATTCGCCTCCATACAATTTTGTTATCTTATTTTGCATAAAGGTAAGGTTAAGATTTGCCGAGTAGGTAAAATCCCCTGCGATTCTGTCAGCGTACGAAAAGTCAAGTTCCACACCGTGATTATTTACTTCCCCGATATTGCTGGGAGGAATACCGACTCGTCCCATTGTTCCGACTACCAGTGTGGAAAGCAACATACCTTCCGTATTTTTGTCGAAATAGGAAACAGTAAGGTTCAACCTGTTTTTAAGAAAACCGGCTTCCAAGGCTAAATTCAACATATTGGTACGTTCCCATGTGATTGCTTTATTTCCCAAATGCGCCGGTCCTACACCGCTACTTACGGTCCCTCCAAAGTTATATTTAACGTCGTCTGCGCTTTTCGATAAGATGGTCAAATACTGGAAATCACTAATGGCTTGGTTGCCAAGACTTCCCCAGCCGCCGGTCAGTTTCAGGTTGCTCAAAAAGTCCACATCCTTCATAAACGCTTCTTCCGTAACCCGCCATCCGGCAGAGAAGGCAGGAAAGAAGCCCCAGCGATTGCCTGTGTAAAACTTGGATGAACCGTCTGCACGACCGGTCACCGTGAGCAGATATTTATTGTCGTAAGAATAAAACGCGCGCCCAAACCACGAAGACAATGAACTCTTAGCTTTAAAGTTTCCTCCGGCACCTACAACAGTTTGCCCATTATCTAATACAACCTGGTTTTCCGATTCATCGGCGAAACCTTTGCGTTCTCCACTAAAAGACTCTCCTTCCCCTTGTTCTGCCGAATAGCCTCCCGATAGATTAACGGTATGTTGGTCAAACTCTTTGAACCAAGTAGCGTAGGTTTCACCGAGGAATCGATAGTTATCCTCGTAACTCCGTGTCAAACCTGCCTCCGCCCTCATAGTATGCTGATTTGCCCACGTCGTATAGAAAGTCAAAGATTTCTTAAAATCTGCATTGACACCATAATTCCCTTTAATAACTAAGCCCGGGAGAAGTTCCAAATCAATGGTAATAAACCCTTGCACTCTATGAGTGCTATTACTATGCCTGTCGCCGTTTAGAGCTTTTATAAGCGGATTATTGACATCACCAAGGTAAGCCTCATTACCTCCATACAACTGGGCACTTCCAAAAGTGCCATCGTCATACCTTACGGGTATGGCAGGGCTATAGCGCAGTGCATCTCGTACACCGCCTTCCTGCTCTTGTCCCCGTCCTCCGGAGTATTGAAAATTCTGCCCTATTTTTAGATATTTGTTTAGTTGATGGTCGGAAGTTATAAGAACATTGTAACGCTCAGAAGAGGCAGGGCTAATCATTCCTTTATCTTTGTAATAACCGAAACTGGTGTAGAAGGTGCTCTTTTCGTTTCCCCCTCTGATGGACAAATCAACATTAGAGATTGTGCCGGTTCCAAAATAGGCATCCTGCCAATCGGTGCGCTGCGTGGCAAAATAAGGGTTATCCCAGAAAGCCTTGTAAGCAGCATCCGTACTATTATTAATGGTGTATGCCTCTTGTCTGAGCATCGCCAATTGGGGGGCTTCTAATAAATCAATCTTCTTCGCCAGATTAGAAACACCGGTGTAAGCATTTAGATTGATATTCATCTTCTCCGACTTCCGTCCCTTTTTGGTGGTAACCAAAACTACACCGTTAGCAGCACGGGTACCGTAAATCGCGGAAGCCGAAGCATCTTTCAGTATTTCAACGCTTTCTACATCGTTAGGATTTGCGAGCATCCCTCCAACAATTCCGTCAACGACCCATAAAGGGTCGGGCCCGTTGAAGGTGCCGGTTCCTCTAATACGCATGGCAGGCGATTCTCCCGGAGCACCGCTACTGGTTATAAAGTCCACACCGGACACTTTCCCAATCATGGCACCGCTAAGACCTCCTGTCGGCACGTTCTTTACATCGTCGCCTTTCACTTGCGAAATTGAGCCGGTCAGGTCCCGCTTGCGCTGAACACCATAGCCCACCACCACCACTTCGTCAAGGGTGCTGGCATCTTCCACCAAAGTTACATTAATACTCGTTCTGCCATCGACAGACACATCTTGGGCTGTGTAACCCAAATACTCCACTGTGAGAGTAGCGTTTGGCGATACTCGGAGCGAGTATTTTCCGTCCATGTCGGTTGCTACACCGTTGCCCGAATTGCCTTTTTCTACTACACCGGCTCCAATGACCGGACCTGCCGCATCAGACACCACACCTGTTACGGCGATTTTAACATCCTGTGGAGATTCAGCGTACATTCCTTGTACCCCCCCCCCTGCAAGGTGCATGGCTGCCACAAAAAGCAGCCGGGTTGCAAATTTTCTTAATTTGTGCTTCATAAAAAATAAGTATTAAAAGTTTAATAATTTTATTTGTGATTTTAAAGTTCTCTTATCCAAATGTTCCTGAAACTAATCGGCTCGCTGGGGTCGCCATGCGATTGCAGCAGGATGGGACCCGTTTCCTTGACCACCGTCCGCGGGAAGCCGATATATTCGGTCGTGCCTTGCAGAATGGTGCTGTTTTGCACCAGCACGCCGTTGAAAAGCACCGTCACAATCGGCGGCGTGCGGTATCGCCCGTCTTTCGTGAAAGTGGGCGCGGTGAAAAGAATATCGTATTCGTTCCACTCGCCGGGCTTGCGGATGGGGTTCACCAATGGCGGCGATTGCTTGTAGAGGCTGCCTGCCGCACCATTGACGTAGGTTTCATTGCCATAAGTGTCCAAAATCTGCACCTCGTAGAGGTTGTGAAGATAGACGCCGCTATTGCCCCTACCCTGCCCTTCGCCGCTGATATTCTTGGGAATAGACCACTCGACATGCAACTGGAAATCCCGATATTCATCTTTGGTCTGAATATCCCCCTTCGATTTGTCGACGGTCACAATGCCATCGTGCACCCACCAAGCGGCAGCCTTGCCGTCAGGACGTTGCCATTTCGACAAGTCTTTGCCGTCGAACAGCACCGTAGCATCCGAAGGCGCGGGACGCAAGGCATCGCTCGTGGCTTCGGCTATCGTCACCACCTCCGGTTGAGGCACCCAATACTCCGACATCCCCGCCTCCATCTCCATCTGCTTGGGATACTGCTTTTTACTGTCCTGCGCCTGCGCACCAGCACCAGAAACTGTTGCCAAAGCAACAATCCAACAACAACTATTCAACACGTGTTTCATAATATTTATATATTTAATTATTAATTTTGCAATTTATATAATTTCTGCAAAGGTACGAAAAAATTTAATATTTAGTGTATATTTTTGGCACAGATTTAGTTAAATTTATTTAAAATTTATTTTCCAAACTCCTGTTTTGTCCGACCCCTCGCGTTTTAGCATACCTTGTTCGCGCAGTTCCCTGATATTGCGCTCAACAGTTCTCTGAGTTTTGTTCAATAATGCCGCCAATTCCTTTGCCGATAAAGTTGGGTCGTTTTTCAGATAATTCAATATTTCTGATTTTACACCGACATTTACACCGACATTTACACCGACATCATTCTGCAATATCTTGCCTTGACGACTTTTCAATGTATTAAAAATTTCTTGCAACATAAAATCCGCAAAAATTCCGCTGTTGGTTTCTGTTGTACTGCGATTAATCGCCGTATAATATCCCTGTTGATTGGCAAAAACCATATTTTCAACAGGTAAATTTGCAAAAACAGGATGTAATCGGCTTAAAATCAGCGATTGCCAAAGCCGCCCCATTCGCCCGTTGCCATCACTGAAAGGATGGATAAATTCAAATTCGTAATGAAAAACGCAACTCCGAATCAACAAATGGTCTTCGGCATTTTGCAACCACTCAAACAAATCCTGCATCAAAAAAGGAACATTGTCGGCAGGCGGAGCCAAATGTATCACCTGTTTGCCCGACACTACGCCCACACCACCACGCCTGAAATGTCCCGCCTCGTCAATCAATGCCTCCATCATTACGCCGTGCGCCCGCTTCAAATCGGTAAGTGAAAACGGATTTAACGTTTCAAAAAGGTCGTAAACCCTGATGGCATTGCGTACTTCTTGGATTTCGCGAATGGGTGCAACCACCGGTTTACCATCCAAAATATCGGTAATCTGGCTTTCGGTCAACGTATTGCCTTCTATTGCCAGCGAACCTTGAATGGTTTTTATGCGGTTGATTTTACGTAAACGCAAACCGTCTACCTGTTCCATACGAATGGCATAACGCTCAATCTGCGCAGAAATTTCGGCGATTAGATTGATAGATTTCGTACTTATTTCAAACGGCGGTGTGTACATATTTTATAACAAATTTCGTAAATGCTATGCAGAGCATACGGCAAATTGTCGGTATGCAACGCCCACCAATGCTTGTTTAGGAAATCCCAACCGCCGTATTTTTTCAGATACCAGTACGCACTTTGAATATTCATTTTGTACGCTTTGGCGAACTCAGGCACAATGAAAGTGATAAAACTTACTTTATCGCTCGTGTCCTTATCCAATGCCTTTACCGTATTATCCATTATTTTCTGAAATAACGCCACAAAGTTACAAATAATTATTTAAAAATTGCCTTAAAACAACTTCAATTCCAACTGCGTATATTTTTTAGCAGGCAAGTCATCACTCGCATTGCTCACGCCGATGCCAATCAGCCTTACAGGCTGTTCCGAGAGGTCTATCTGTTTCATCATTTCCCTTGCGGGGTGCCACAGGGCTTGGAAATCGGTGATGGTTTGTGGTAGTGTTTTGCTTCGGGTGATGGTTTTGAAATCGGCGTATTTGATTTTTAGGGTGATGGTTTTGCCGTAAAAATTTTCGTCTTGCATTCGTTCCATCACCTCTTTGGCTAAAGGATAGAGTTCGGCGGTTAGCAAAATTCGGTTGTTTTTGTCCTGCGCAAAAGTTGTTTCGGAGCTTACCGACTTGGTGATGCGGTTGGGTTCCACCTTCCGTTCGTCGATGGCGCGGGCATTCAGATAGAGGCTGTGTCCGGCTTTTCCGAACATTCTGACGAGGGTGGATTCCGAATGTTGCTTCAAATCGCCCCCTGTGAAGATGTAACTTTCGCGCATCTTTTGGGCGGTCACGCGCCCTACGCCGAAGAATTTTTCGATGGGCAGGGTTTCTACAAATTTTTCAGCCTCTTGCGGCGGAATCACGAAAAGTCCGTTTGGCTTCTTCCAGTCGGAGGCAATTTTCGCCAAAAATTTATTGACGGATACGCCAGCAGAAGCCGTCAGAGCGGTTTGTGTAAAAATTTTTTGTAATATCTCTTGCGCAATCAGGGTGGCAGAAGGGTTGTTTTTGTGGTTGACTGTTACGTCCAAAAACGCCTCATCCAGCGACAAAGGCTCCACCAAATCGGTATATTCCCCAAAAATCCCCCGAATTTGCATCGACACTTCGTGGTAAGCCTCAAAGCGCGGAGGCACGAAAATCAGCTCGGGACACTTGTGCAAAGCCGTCAGCGAAGGCATAGCAGAGCGAATACCCAGCCGGCGTGCCTCATAGCTGGCGGTGCAAATCACGCCCCGCGCCGCCCCATAGCCCACCGCAATGGGCTTGCCGCGCAACTCCGGGTTGTCGCGCTGCTCCACAGAGGCATAGAAAGCATCCATATCGATGTGAATAATTTTTCGCACGGATGCAAAGATACTAAATATTCAAAAATTTTTTATACCTTTGCACCCAATTATTCACATAAAAAAATATATACGATGAAAAAGTCTTTTTTGCTCTTGGTTTTTGTTGCCCTCGCGGCGTTGGGGTATGCGCAGATGCCTCCCCTGTTGCCGGTGGATTCGGCGGTGGTTTACGGGACGTTGGACAATGGTCTTACCTATTATATCCGGCACAACGGGTATCCCGAACAGCGGGCGGATTTTTATATCGCTCAGCGGGTGGGGTCGATGCAGGAAGAGGACGAACAGGCGGGTCTGGCGCACTTTTTGGAGCACATGATGTTTAACGGAACAAAGAATTATCCGGGCAAAAAGACGATGCTGAACTGGCTCGAAACCATCGGGGTGAAGTTTGGCGCGAATGCCAATGCCTACACGTCGTTTGACGAAACGGTCTACAATCTGTCGAGCGTGCCGGTCGTGCGCGAGGGCATTATCGACTCGTGTCTGCTGATTTTGCACGACTGGTCGGGGTTTGCCTCGCTCACCAATGAGCAAATCGATGAGGAACGCCTGGTCATCAAGGAAGAATGGCGGACGCGCAACACGCCGAGCCTGCGCACAATGGAAAAACAACTGTCAGAGATACTTGTGGGCAGTAAATATGCCAATCGTATGCCCATCGGCAGTATGGACGTGGTGGAAAATTTCCCCTATCAAACGTTGAAAGACTATTATAAAAAGTGGTACCGTCCTGATTTGCAGGCGATTATCGTGGTTGGCGATATTGATGCCAAGGAAGTGGAAGCGAAACTGAAAAGGCTGTTTGCAGATGTTCCCGCGCCGGTTAATCCCGCCGAGAGGGTCTATTTCCCCGTGCCCGACAGCAAGGAGGCTATCGTGTCGATTGCTCTCGACCCCGAAGCCACGCAAACGCAGGTCAATCTCTATTTGAAGCACGATTTATTTCCCAAGGAATTGAAAAAAACGGTTGCCGATATGTCGTATCAGATAGTAAAAGGGCTGGCAACGCAAATTCTTGCCGACCGGCTTCAAGAAATAGCGCAGAAAGAGGATGCCCCTTTCAGTGCCTCCACCGCTTTTGACGGCGATTTCGGCAATGTCGCAAAAACGAAGAAATCGTGGTCGGCAATGGCGTTGAGCAAGGAAAACAGGGTGAGCGAAACATTAGCCGTGCTGGTGCGCGAAAATGAGCGCGTCAAGCAATACGGCTTCACCGACGCGGAAGTGGAACGTGCCAAGGCAAATCTGCTGAAATACTACGAAAATCAATACAACAACCGCCTCAAGGCTCTGAACGGCTCTTTTACGCAGGAATATGTGCGCGCGTTCACCAACGACGAAGCCATTCCGGGCATTGCTTTTGAATACGATTTTGTGAAAAATATTGCCCCGCAGATTACGGCGCAGGCACTGAGCGGGCTGGCGCAACAGCTGATAAACAATAGCGAGGCGGTGATTGCCGTGCTCGGACCGCAAAAAGAAGGGCTGACCTATCCCACCGCCGACGAGTTGCGGGCGGTTTATCAGTCTGCCGTTGCCGAGAAAGTGGAAGCCTACGAAGAAACCGTTTCCAACGAGCCGCTGGTTGCCCAATTGCCGAAAGCGGGCAAAGTGGTGAAAACGGCACGCGATGCCAAACTTGATGCCACCGTGTGGACGCTTTCCAACGGGATGAAAGTTGTTTTGAAGAAAACGGACTACAAAGACGACCAAATAGTGATGTCGGGACACGCCTTCGGCGGCACGTCTAACATCGCGGATGCCGATATTTTCAATGCCAATATGGCAGACGGCGTGCCCGAAATTGGCGGTGTGGGTGCTTTCAGTGCCACCGACTTGAAAAAAGTGCTGGCGGGGAAAT
The DNA here is from genome assembly GCA_025996755.1 of Bacteroidia bacterium. Lineage (GTDB taxonomy): Bacteria > Bacteroidota > Bacteroidia > Bacteroidales > Azobacteroidaceae > Azobacteroides. The sequence continues at coordinate 1,768 of BNTR01000106.1, read as the reverse complement.
CGGTGGGCATACACGCTTCCATCTCCAACTACACCCAGGGGCTGGTCGGCTCCACCACGATTAAAGACGCGGAAACGCTCCTGCAATTGACCTATCTGTATTTCACGGCTCCGCGCAAGGACGAATCGGCGTACAATTCTTTGATGAATTATTACAAGACGATGCTGAAAAATCAGAGCACCGAGCCATCGTTCATTATGGGCTTGCACCGCACCAAGGCGATGTATGGCGATAATCCGCGCACCAAACAATTGACGTATGAAGATGCGGAAACGATGCTGAATTACGACCGCACCATCGCGCTCTACAAACAAATTTATGCCAATCCGGGCACCTTCACGTTCACTTTTGTCGGCACCATCGACGAGCAGGCGTTGAAGCCGCTGGTGGAACGATATCTGGCGTCCCTGCCATCCGGCAACAAAAAAGCGACCTACAAATTGTCGAATCCGGAGCCTAACAAGGGCGCATTTGCAAATTTTCATGTCCAGGAAATGAAAACGCCCAAAGCGACGGTTTTTGAACTCTACAGCGGCAAGTTGAAGTCCAATCAGAAAAACAGATTGACGATCAATGCCTTGAAGCAGGTGCTCGACATCGTGTTGCAGCGTGCCGTGCGCGACGAAGCCGGCGGTGCGTATGGCGTGCGCACGCAAGTGGCTTTGCAGCGCATCCCCGAAGGGCTGACGATGCTGCAAATCAATTTCGACACCGACCCCGAAAGGGTGGTATTGAGCATCATGCCGCTTGTGGATCGCGAAATAGAAAAGATTGCCAAAGAGGGACCGGAAGCTTCTGATTTCCAAAAGGTTAAAGAATATCTCGGCAAGAAATTTCAGGAAGATGAAAAGACAAACAACTATTGGAGTGATGTGCTGATGAACACCTATCTCTACAACGACGAAACGCACACCAACTACCGCGCCCTCGTGGACGCTCTCACGCCCGAAGACATCAAAAACCTCACGCAGGAGTTGCTGTCGCAAGAAAATTTAATTAAGGTAGTTATGTCTCCTTTTCAACTTTTGTCTCCGCCAATAATAAATTATGATTAGATAATGATGAAAAAGATTATTTGTTTATTTTCGGCTATGATGCTGACTTTCAGCCTGTTTGGACAGGCACAAAAGCCCTCCATGAAGTGGTTGGAGGAAGCGCGTTTTGGTATGTTCGTTCATTTTGGTCCGTATGCCGTTTTAGGCAATGGCGAATGGGTGATGAACAATCAAGGGTTTACGGTGCAGGATTATCATAAACTGCAAGGCATTTTCAATCCGCACCTTTTTGATGCCAAACAGTGGGTGGATGCGGCAAAATCTGCCGGAATGAAGTACATCACCTTCACGTCGCGGCACCACGACAGTTTCAGCAATTGGGACACCAAACAATCGGATTGGAACATTATGAATACGCCTTACGGCAAAGATTTGGTGCGGCAGTTGGCGGACGAGTGCCACAAAGAGGGGATTAAACTGGTGCTGTACTATTCGCTGCTCGACTGGTCGCGCAACGATTACAGTTACACCACCGGACGGACGGGGCAAAAAACCGGTCGCACCGTGCAGGAAGACTGGATGTCTTATATCCGGTTTATGAAAGCGCAATTGACGGAATTGCTCACCAACTACGGCGAAATTGCGGGCATCTGGTTTGACGGCGAATGGGACCAGTTGCCGTCGGAAAAATCCGGCGTTGCCGTTACCCACGAAATATCCAAAGTGGATTGGCATTTCGGGGAAATATACGACTTGATACACCGCTTGCAACC
>BNTR01000105.1 GCA_025996755.1 Bacteroidia bacterium | reverse complement strand
GACCAAAGTGAACCCGGCTCAACGTTCAAAGCCGTGTCGATGATGGTGGCGTTGGAGCAGGGCATGATTAAGCCCACCGACCTCGTGGATATAGGCGATGGCAAATGGACTATCCCCGGCACCAACGATGTGATATATGATGTTCATAAACAATGGATTACGGCAGAAAAAACCATTCGCTACTCGTCCAATATCGGGATTGCCAAACTGATTTTGCAGGCATACAGCAAAAAGCCGAGCCAATTTGTGGAGGGCATCTATGGGATTGGTTTTCACCGAGATATGAACTTGGAAATCCCCGGAGCCGGCGCGCCGGTCATCCACCATCCCAAAGACAAAAACCACAATCATCGAATATTGCGGCTTGTCGGACGGGAAATAGCCGCAAAACGATGCCTGATGCTCTCCGGGCACGTAGTGCCCGTTTTCCGCCAAACGCGCCGTACCTGTTTTGCCGGATATGGAAAATTTGTTTGAATGAACGTCCTTGCCCGTGCCGTCGTGGGCATTGACCACGCTGTCCAGCATCATGCGGATTTGTTGCAGCGTCCGGTCGGAGCAGAATAGTGAGGGGCGAAAGAGTGAATTTACAATTAGAATAAGATATGAAGACAATTTTATTTAACGGTCAGAAATTGGATATTGCCGGCATCCATTCGGATTCGCGCAAAATCACGGACGGCTTCGCTTTCGTGGCGGTCAAAGGCACCCAATCCGACGGGCACAGTTTCATCGACAAAGCCATTGAGAATGGTGCAACGGTGATTGTGTATCAGGATGATAGTGCCATTGCGGGCTTGCCCCGCAATCCCCTGTTCATTCGGGTGAAAGACAGCGCAGAAGCCTTGGGGCAATTAGCCTCCCTTTGGAACGGCGAGCCGTCGAAACACCTGACGCTGGTGGGCGTGACGGGCACAAACGGCAAGACCACGATTGCGACCCTGCTGTATGATATGTTTCGGAAATTGGGACACAAAGTGGGGCTGCTCTCCACCGTTTGCAACTATGTGAACGACCGCGCCGTGCCCGCCACGCATACCACCCCCGACCCTGTTGAGTTGAATGCCCTGCTGGCAGAAATGGTGGCGGAGGGCTGCGAATATGCGTTTATGGAGGTCAGTTCGCACGCCGTGGTGCAGCAGCGCATTGCAGGATTGCAGTTCAAAGGGGGCATTTTCACCAACCTCACGCGCGACCATTTGGACTATCACGAAACGGTGGAGGCGTATCGCGATGCCAAAAAGGGCTTTTTCGACCAACTGCCCGCCGAAGCCTTCGCGCTGACCAATGCCGACGACAAAAACGGCTTGTATATGCTGCAAAACACGGCTGCCCGCAAGCAGACCTATTCTTTTCGGACATTGGCGGATTTCAAGGGCAAAATCGTGGAGGCGCATTTCGACGGCACGGAAATGACCATCAACGGCACGGATATTCACACGCAGTTTGTGGGGAAATTCAATGCCTATAATCTTTTGGCAGTCTATGGCGCGGCGAAATTATTGTGTGAAAACACGGCGGAATTATTGTGTAGAGACGCGGCGCGCCACGTTTCTACGGATGATATTTTGCGTATCATCAGCACCCTCACGCCGGTGTCGGGACGCTTTGAAACCCTCCGCTCGCCGAAGGGCTACACCGCGATTGTGGATTATGCCCACACGCCCGATGCGCTGACCAACGTGCTGACCGCCATCGGCGAAGTGCTCTCAGACGGACAAATCATCACCGTGGTGGGCTGCGGCGGCAATCGCGACAAAGGCAAACGCCCGATAATGGCAAAAGAGGCAGTGCGATTGAGCCACAAAGTAATCCTCACCTCCGACAACCCCCGTAACGAGGAGCCGGAAGACATCATCAACGATATGGTAGCCGGACTGAACGCAGGCGAACGCCAACAGGCAGTCTGCATCACCGACCGCAGGGAAGCCATCCGCACCGCCTGTATGCTCGCAAACGCCGGCGACGTAATCCTCATTGCAGGCAAAGGACACGAGGATTATCAGGAAGTGAAGGGAGTGAAGCATCATTTTGATGATAAAGAAGTTGTAAGTGAAATGTTTAAAGCATAAATTTATGAAAGCAAATTTGATTAAAAAAGTGAATATTGCAGGACTATTTCACAAATATGATGTGGAATGGAATTTAAATCCTGATGTTAATATCCTTGTGGGTATTAATGGCAGTGGTAAGAGTACAATATTAAAGAGTATCAATGCTTTATTATCTCAAAAATACGCAGATATTAAAGACAGGGTAATAGATGTAGAAATCATCTTAACAGATGATAACAAATTAATTTGTAATAGTAGTTCAAAATCTACTAAAAACCCACTTGATTATGACTACATTACCACTTTTGATGTGCCATTAAGGGATAAAACAAAAATTAAACAAGGCGAAACTCCTTTGGACAAAGAATTACAAAGTTTAATTTTCCCAACTGCAAAAGACACGAAAGCATTTTTGAACTATCGGCTAAAAGCTACAGCCTCGTTGGATTTAGCCAATCAAGTTAACAACAACATTAAAAAACTATTTGCAGAAATAGATAAATTATTTTCTGAAACAAATAAAAAAGTAGAAATAGACCCTATTAATAATAGTTTGAGATTTCGGTTTGAAGATTCTACTACTGTTGAATTGGAACAATTGTCTGCTGGCGAAAAACAATTGTTAATAATTTTGTTTACCGTCTTTCTAATGGAAGAAAAGCCGACTGTGCTGATAATGGATGAGCCGGAAATTTCACTTCACATAGGATGGCAACAACAATTAATTGATGTTATTCGGCAGTTAAACCCCAATTGTCAGTTAATTATCGCAACGCATTCGCCATCTATTTTTGGAGAAGGATGGGGAGATAAAGTGTTTTTTGTAAAAGATTTGACTCAAAAGATATGAATGCAGAAGACAAGAAATATTATAAAGAGAGGGCGTTACATTATAAAAATGAAGCCAAACTGCGCAAATGTTGTGCTGCCGTGCATGTAGAATCTTATGACGACAAAATTTTTTGGAGTAAAGTATTTGAGCATTATTTGCCTCAATACTCTTTTCATTATATTACTTATTCTCGAACACCAAAAGGAGAGACAGCGGTAGGATGTACAGCTTGTTTAAAATATCATGAGGGCGGATGTCTTTCAAAAGATTTTTTTATTTGCATTGATAGCGATTACCGTTATTTGCTACGAGAAAAAGATATTGATATAGAACATTTTGTATTTCAAACTTATACTTATTCTATTGAAAATCATTATTGTTTCAGTTTAAATATTGATGACATTTTTAGGCACTATGGATATAACAACTTCAATGTTTATTCATTCTTAAAAGCTTATTCCAAAACTTTATATGACTTATTTATTTGTCACTTAATATCAAAATCAAAAGATGATAGACATTTTACCCTTAAAGACTTTCAATCATTTTTAGTTTTAGACACAGATAATTTGGATGGAAAACAAATTATTTCTAATTTGAAACACGCGATTTCGGAACCTCTTGTTGATAAAAATAGTAAATATACAAAATCAGAGATAAGGCAAATGAGGAGAAAATGTGGTAAATTAGGGCTAACAAGCAATACTGCCTATCGCTATTTAAGAGGTCATAACATAAATGACGATGTAATAGGAGTCTTATTAAAGCAATTAGAAGCAATTGTAGGGCAAGAAGGCATTAGTATTGGCAACAATATTTATTTTGATAAATATGTAGAAATAAACAGAATAAAATTTGATATTAAACAGTACGAACAATTATAATAAAAATATAAAGTTATGTTATTCAATCTATTTGATTATTTGAAGGAGCAGCATTTTCCGGGTGCCGGAATGTTTCATTACGTTTCGTTTCGCTCGGCGGTGGCATTAATGCTGGCGTTGTTCATTTCCATTTTTATTGGAAAGAGTATTATCGACTGGTTGCAGAAAAAGCAAATCGGTGAAACAATCCGTGATTTGGGGTTGGAAGGGCAATTGCAGAAAAAAGGCACGCCCACGATGGGAGGAATCCTCATTATCGTGTCCATTTTGGTGCCCGTGTTGCTGCTGACGCGGCTGTCCAACACCTACATCATTTTGATGGTCATCACGACCCTGTGGCTTGGGCTGCTCGGCTTCATCGACGACTACACCAAGGTGTTTCTCAAACACAAGGAAGGCGTGTCGGGCAAAGCGAAAATCGTGGCACAAGTGGGTCTTGGGCTGATTGTGGGGCTAACGCTCTACCTGAGTCCAACCGCCGTGATGCGCGAAAATGTGCGGGTGGAGAAAACTTCCGACGGGATTGAAACGGTAACTTATTCGCCGACCGTGAAATCGACGCAAACGACCGTCCCGTTTTTCAAAAACAACAACCTTGACTACCGCAGTTTTGTACAGTGGGTGCCGGTCAAATACCGCACAGCAGCCACGTGGGCGATTTTCGTGCTGATGGCAATTCTTGTTGTAACAGCAGTGTCCAACGGAGCCAACCTCACCGACGGGTTGGACGGCTTAACGTCCGGCTGTTCGGCAACCATCGGCGTGGGCTTGGGCGTGTTGGCGTATCTGTCGTCGCACATTGAATTTGCAAGCTACCTCAACATCATGTATATCCCCGGCGGCGAAGAATTGGTGGTCTTTGCCTGCGCCTTCATCGGTGCGTGCATCGGCTTCCTGTGGTACAACGCCTTTCCCGCGCAAGTCTTTATGGGCGACACCGGCTCGCTGACCATCGGCGGCATCATAGCCGTGTTCGCCATCATCATCCACAAAGAGTTGCTGTTGCCAATCCTGTGCGGCATATTTTTTGTAGAAAGCCTGTCAGTAATTGCCCAAACGCTGTATTTCAAATGGACAAAGCGAAGAACAGGCAACGGCAAGCGCGTCTTCAAGATGGCACCCCTCCACCACCATTTCCAAAAAGCAGGCAACGCAGGCATAGAAGCCCTCCTCCAACGCCCCATGGAAGCCCTCCCCGAGTCCAAAATCACCATCCGCTTCACGCTGATAGGCATCCTGCTGGCAGTATTAACATTAGTCACGTTGAAAGTGAGATAAAATAAACAAATTAAAAAATAATAGCAAATGAGCACAACAAAAAAATTCAACAAGCGCGCAGTCATTTCGATTGGACTGCTGATTATCTTCGTTTTATTGCCGGTTTCGGGCATTATGCTTGCTAAAACGCGGGACAATCCTGACCCGGAGGCGTTTGCGCCTCAGTTTTGGGATGCGCTGCATGGTGCGGCGGGGCTTTTGTTTATCATTTTTGGCATTTTCCATATTATTAATAATTGGAATGCCATCAAGCATTATATCAAAGGGTGAAAGGTAAAGGGTGAAAGGTTAAAGATAGAAAATATGGGACTGATAGCAACGATAAAAAAGCAAGAAAAGCAGGTAATCAACCTCTGGGACACTATGCGGCGATTAGTTGTGCTTGGCGGCGGCGAGAGCGGCGCGGGGGCGGCGGTGCTGGCTAAGAAGCAGGGCTTCGACGTGTTTTTGTCGGACAGTTCGGAGATTAAGCCGAAGTATAAGGAACTCTTGACTAAGTATGAGATTCCGTTTGAGGAGAAACAGCATACGGAGGCGTTGATTTTGACTGCCGATGAGGTGGTCAAAAGTCCGGGCATCCCCGATAAAGTGCCGATTATCAAGAAGATACGCGAGATGAACATTCCGATTATTTCGGAGATTGAGTTTGCCGGTCGCTACACCGATGCGAAGATGATTTGCATCACGGGCAGCAATGGCAAGACGACGACGACTTCGCTCATCTATCATATTTTGAAAAATGCGGGGCTGAACGTTGGGCTGGCGGGCAATATCGGCGACAGTCTGGCGTTGCAGGTGGCTGAGCAGAATTTTGACTGTTACGTCATTGAGTTGAGCAGTTTTCAGTTGGACGGGATGTACGACTTCAAGGCGGACATCGCCATTTTGCTGAACATCACGCCCGACCATTTGGACCGCTACGACTATAAATTTGAGAATTACATCGCCTCCAAATTTCGGATTTTGCAAAATCAGACGGCTGCCGATGCGTTCATTTTTTGGAACGACGACCCCGTGATGCAATTACGAATTACGAATTACGAATCACAAAAAAATCACGCCACGTTTTATCCTTTTTCAGAAAAAAAGGGGGCGGGCGTGAAGGCTTACACAGAAAATAATAAATTAGTAATAGAAACATCTAAAAATACATTTACAATGGAAGAAGAATTAGTTGCGTTAACAGGTACGCACAATTTGTACAACTCGCTGGCAGCAGGTTTGGCTGCCAAATTGATGGGCATTTCGGACGACAATCTGCGGCGGTCGCTCAGCACGTTCAAGGGCGTGGAGCACCGCTTGGAGAAAGTTGCCCACGTGCGCGGCGTGGAGTATATCAACGACTCGAAGGCGACGAACGTCAATTCGTGCTGGTATGCCCTGCACAGTATGCGCACGCCCACCGTTCTCATCCTCGGCGGCACAGACAAGGGCAACGACTACACGGAAATCGAATCGCTGGTGGTGAAAAAATGCCGCGCCCTGATATTCCTCGGCGTGGACAATGCCAAACTGCACGCCTTTTTCGACGGCAAAGTGCCCGCCACCACCGATGCCGGCTCAATGCACGAAGCGGTCGCTCAAGCCTACGACTTGGCACAAAAAGGCGACACCGTGCTGCTATCGCCCTGCTGCGCAAGTTTCGACCTGTTTAAAAACTACGAAGACCGCGGTTGGCAGTTCAAGGCGTGTGTCGAAAAACTTTAAGACGTATCACTATGAATCCGTTTAACAAAATATTTCGGGGCGACCGCACGATATGGGTTATTTTCCTGTTTCTCGCCTTGGTGTCAATTATCGAAGTTTACAGTGCGTCCAGTATGCTCACTTTTCAGACGGACGACTATTGGCGACCGATTTCGCGGCACGTCCTGTTCCTTTTTATCGGCACAATCGTGGTGCTGGCAACTCACGTTATCCCGCCCAAATATTTTTCCGTCATTGGCATTTGCCTCGTCGCGACGTGGGGGCTGGTGCTGGCGGCTCATTACTGGGGCGGGAGAACCAACGATGCGAGTCGGTGGCTCACCTTGGCGGGATTGAAATTTCAGCCTTCGGAGGTTGCAAAACTGTGCCTGATTGTGTATATGGCATTCATTCTCAGCAAGAAAAAAAGCGACGACGACGATGAAAACACGTTTTGGTGGATACTGATTGCAGGCATCATCACATGCGGGGTGATATTTATTGATAACGGCTCAACCGCTATTCTCCTCTTCCTAATCGTCCTCCTGATGATGTTTATCGGACAAATTTCGTGGAAAAGACTGCTCTCGCTGCTGGCGGTGATGCTGATTTTGATGTTCGGCGCGCTGGCAATTTTGAAAAACACCCCCGACGACATACTGCGTCGCTCTCCCCTTCGACGTTCGGTGACGTGGAAGCACCGCATTTTTGACCACCAAAACAAACTTAGCGTAACAGACGCTACATTTGAAATCAACGACAAAAATTTTCAGGAATCGCACGGCTATATTGCCATCGCCAACGGCGGGGTGTTCGGGCGATTTCCGGGCAACAGCACCGAGCGCGACGTGTTGCCGCAGGCATATTCCGACTTCATCTACGCCATCATCATCGAAGAGATGGGCTTGATTATCGGCGGATTAGGTGTGCTTTTTCTCTACACCATCCTGTTTATCCGCTCCGGAATTATTGCCAAGCGAAGCGAAAAGAATTTTTCCAAATACCTGGTGATTGGCTGCTCCCTGATGCTGGTGTCGCAGGCATTGGCAAATATGGCGGTGGCGGTGGGCTTAATTCCGGTTACCGGTCAGCCAATGCCGCTGATGAGCCGAGGAGGCACGTCCACCCTGATAACCTGCGTCTATTTCGGCATCATCCTAAGCGTCAGCCGCGACAATCTCGCCCAAGAACGGGAAATTGAAGCGGAACTGGAAGCGGAAAAAGCACGGGAAATGGTGCCGGAAATAGTGCCGGAAGCCGACGTGGTGGCTAATTCGTAACCCGCACCACGCTCATCACACTCTTAATCTTTTGCAAACGGGCGATGATTTTGTTCAGGTCGTCCACACTGCGGACATCGACTTCGATGCGCCCCTCAAACAGCCCGTCCGTGCTCTCGATATGGAATTTGCGGACGTTGATGGAAAATTCGTAGGTGATGGTGCGCGTGATGTCGTTGAGCATACCGATGCGGTCGATGCCGGTCAGTTGCAGGACGGTGGGGAATGAGAAATTTTGATAGTCCGCCCATTTGCAACTGACGACGCGGTCGCCGAAGCGTGTTTTGAGCGTCAATGCCGGCGGGCAGGTGTGCTTGTGGATTTCCAGCCGCCGGTCGTCGCGAATAAAGCCGAACACATCGTCGCCCGGAATGGGGTTGCAGCACGATTGGGTAAGGAAATTTTTCTGAAAATCCTCCTCTTTGAGGAGATAAGTCTGTTTTTTATCAATAGCCGGTGCTTTCGGTGTATCTTTTTTGGCGGTTTTGTTGGTGTGAAAAGGTTTTTTCATGTAGCGCATGAAACTGTTTGTCGTTTTCTCCTTCAACACTTTGCGCAGATTGTCGGGCAGTTCGATTTGTTTGTCGGCAATCGCCGCATACAGATTTTCCTTTTTCGGAAAGCCGTAATAGGCGCAAAATTTGTCCAACACCTGCTGTGTAATCTCTATGCCCGCTTTTCCGAGGGCTTGGGTCAGCATTTCTTCGCCCGCCTTGAATTTGGCGCGCTGCCGTTTTTTGAGGAACTGCTCAATGTTGGTCTTCGCTTTGGCGGTTGTCACAAAATTCATCCATTCCTCTTTGGGGAAGTGCGCATGTGAGGTCAAAATCTCCACCTGGTCGCCGCTTTCGAGGCGATGGCTGAGCGGCACCAGCGTGTGGTTCACTTTTGCGCCGATGCAGTGCTCGCCCACATTGGTGTGAATTTCGTAGGCAAAATCCAGAGCAGTAGCGTTTTGCGGCAACGTGCGCATATCCCCCTGCGGTGTAAACACAAATATCTCCGCCCCGTATAAATTCAGTTTGATGGTGTCCAAAAAATCCATCGCATTGGGGCTTGGAGCCTCCAGAACGTCCTGTATGCGTGCCAACCAGTGGTCAAGGTCGCTTGTTTCCGCCAGTTCGTCGGGGTTTTCCTCCTTGTATTTCCAATGGGCGGCATAGCCTTTTTCGGCGATGTTGTCCATTTTGTCGCTCCTGATTTGAATTTCAATCCAGAAGCCATCGGGACCCATCACCGTTATGTGTAACGCCTGATAGCCATTCTCTTTGGGGTGGCTAAGCCAGTCGCGAATGCGGTCGGGACGCGGGTTGTAGAGGTCGGTAACTGCCGAATAAATGTCCCAGCACTGCTTTTTTACGTCCGTATTGCCCTTTGGTTCAAAAACGATGCGCGCGGCAAAAATGTCATACACATCCTCGAAACCAATATTTTTGGTTTGCATCTTGTGCCAAATCGAGTAAACCGACTTCGTGCGCGAGCGCATTTTATATTGCACACCTAACTCGTTGAGTTTGAGTTCCAAAGGGTCGGCAAAACGCCGATAAATGAGGTCGCGGTTGCCTTCCGTTGCCATCAGTTTTTGCTCAATTTGCTTGTAGGCTTCGGGGTGTTCATACTTAAAACTCAAATCCTCCAATTCGGTTTTGATAGTAAAAAGCCCCAGCCGATGCGCCATTGGGGCATAAAGATACATCGTTTCGCCGGCTATTGATAAAAAACAGACTTATCTCCTCAAAGAGGAGGATTTTCAGAAAAATTTCCTTACCCAATCGTGCTGCAACCCCATTCCGGGCGACGATGTGTTCGGCTTTATTCGCGACGAC
>BNTR01000104.1 GCA_025996755.1 Bacteroidia bacterium | reverse complement strand
CAATGATTTTAAGCGCATATTTTTTGTTTCCATATCTAAATTTATTTCGTTTTCCAAAAAAGAGCCAATATATCGCAGGGAGTAAGAGCGTGCGATGTGTTGCATCCGACACACATCGCCGATACGCAAATTAAATGCTCATTAACGACTGATGATGTTTCACAAAACCCTCCGCAAACTTGCAATTGGCTTGCATGCCTCTGAATTTTTCCATGTGGGTGTGGTATTCTGCATACACTTTCTCGATGTTTTGACTGACATGGGCAAAGCAGGCAGCGTGCTTCTTTTCTGCAACCGCACTAATATCGACAAAATCCGTAGGCGCAAAATTTTGCGTTTGTTCGCCCGATTCCACCTCGAAATAGTAGAGTTCAAAACTTCGCGACAGTTTAATCCATGCGTCATATACCAACACCGAACAAATGCGATGGTCGCGGTGCCTGTCGATGGGCCAATGGGTAATCACGATGTCAGGCGATTCTTTTTTCAGAAAGTCGTACATCTCGGTATAACGTTGCGGAGTGATTTCGCAGTTGCCGTCTATCTGCCCGATGAATGCCGGGCGTGCATTCATGATTTTGCAGGCATTCATGGCTTCCTGTGTGCGAATCGCGGCTGCTTCGTCATAACTTTTCCCTCTTATTCCGGCTTCCCCGCGTGTCAGGTATGCCGAAACGACTTCATAACCGGCGGCAGCGTACAGAATCATTGTTCCTCCGCAGCCTGTTTCGGGGTCATCGGGATGCGCGCCTACCACCACCACTTTTTTACCGGCGGCAATGCCGGTATTGCCGACATTGGCACTCAGCGGCATGGCTGCCGCACCCAGAATGCCAATGCCGGATAATTTCAATGCTTCTCTTCGTGAAATAGTTTTCATGTGATTAATTTGTTTCTTTTTGTTACTTAATTTCGAAACGGATATCTTGCGCCCACCATGTCGCCATCGGATGCGGCGTTTAAGCCCGGGCTGTTGGGTGCAAGCCGGTAATCTCGGTTAGCGGGATTAACAAATTCAGGTTCAGCCATGATACTGTTCGTTTCGATACCAAATTCGCTCAGGTAAGTATTAAACTGTTCTGTTTTGTATTTATCTGCACCTTCAAAAAAGAGAAAATTTTCGCCGGGCGGCTGATACCAGAGATTATTGTAGAGCTTGACGCCCGTCCGCCAATCTACGGACATCCGGATACCGTGATTTGCAGATTTGCAGAAAATGTTGTTTCGAAGCGTGATATCCACTTTGTCGGCAAGCGAAACGTTGTAACTCAAGAAATGGCATGCATATTCCACTCCCTGATAAAACTGCTGTTTATGCGCCCAGCCATAGCCTGCATCCACACAGGTATTATGTTCAAATACCACATTTTCGGTTGGAGCACCGCTACCCTTACGCCAATACTCGAACGCCTGCTCACAATTCCATATCATACAGTCACGGATGATAATGTTCCTAAACGCTCCTGCATTTGCATAGCCCTGAGGAGAAAGTGCCACGTCATAGATTTCCGAAAAACGGCATCGCTGTACTGTATAATCGCTTGCCGAATCCCACCATTCAATACCGTTGCCGGAGCGTACATTGTTGGGGGAATAATTTGCTCCCATCCATGTTCCACCGATATAGGAAAAATCGCAATCTTCCACCAAAACGTCTTTGGCGTGGTCACCGTTTATTCCATAAGAACTGTAACGAATACACAGGTTACGGATAATCACTTTATTTATATCCGTATGGATAATAGCGCCTATCGCATTATCACCCCGCACCACCAATTCAATGGAGGCGAAACTTTGTGCCGGATTTTGTTCACAATACAGCAATACCCGCTTGGTTGTCCTGTCAAACCAAAAATCAAAATTTTCCACCAACTCGTTCGGCTCCCAACGTTTAAATCCAACCTTTTTACCGTGGTCGAAAATAATATTGCCCACATCGTTCATCTCTGCAAGTTTATCGGACGTTGTTTCCCAAACATTGCCCCCCAGCGGCTTCCAATCGGTGCTTTGGTTGCGGCTTACGGAAAGTTGCAGAATCGGTTTGTTGCCCGTTCCGTAGGCATCATAGACGACACCATTGCAGGGATAAAGCGTTTCGCGCCACAATCCGCCCCGTTTGAAAAAGACGGTTGCGCCGGCACTCTGATTATTCCTGCCAAGCCGTGCAATTGTCTTCCATGCCTGCTCCGGCGACTCGCCCGTAGCCTCATCGTTGCCTGCTTCGGAATCAAGGTAATAACTATGCGTTGGCTCATAGTAATAAAAAGGCAAAGATGCGGTTTCAGGTGCAGCACTAATATGTTGCAATACAAAAACGCTTACTATCAAAAAAATCTTTCTCATATTGTTCATTTTCTTTAATTTTTAATTTTTAATTCTTTCAACGAATTATTTCTGAATAAGAATTGCTTTGTTCCACCCGGAAGGTTTTTCTATGTCATGTCCTTCCACTCGGTCTAATAAGGCGAACCCTGCCGCTGTTGAATGTCCGGAAAAAGTGCTGTTCTTAATCCGGAGGTTCTTCACATCGGAAGCTATCACGGGAATACGAGGGTCGGGATTCTTACTTCCAAAGATTAAATTGCTGACCGAAATATTTTTTACATGGCGGATAAACAACACCGACGAAGGGAGATTCTTCCAGACAGTAGGCTGAGGATACCCCTTTTCGTCTTCCACCACCTCCGTATGCGAGGCGATATAGTCGCCGGCTGCTAATCCGCCGGTGTTGAATAACTGGATATTATCCAACATGACATTTTCAATATAACTGCCGGGTATGGAAGAGATAGAACTTGAAAAATTCCCTGTATTGTATGCCGTTACGTTGCTGATACGGATATTCCGCATCTGTCCCATCGGGGGAGCCGGTGCCGAATCCGTATGTTTACGCGCCCGGTTGCCCAATCTGATGTACAGAGGAGCTTCTGTTTCTTCGATGACCACATTGTCCACCGACACGCCTTCCATAATTCCTCCATCCACAATTTCCAGCGAAATGCCGGTAATTCCTTTCAGATAGGTGTCAGTCGTTATCATGGACGGCAAGCGGCTGGGTCGGATAACGCAATTACTGATGGTGATGTTACGGAATCCGCCAGTGGACTCCGTTCCGGCTTTGATGGCATTGCTGAAACTGGATATAATACAGTTCGTAATCACAATGTCTTCGCAGGCTGCTTTACCGGTGCTTTTCAGCGTGATGCCATCGTCGTCCGTATCGAAAATGGAGTTGGAAAGAATCGCTCTCCGGCAACCGTCAAAATCCAGCGCGTCGTTGTTACGGTTGGAGTGGTTATAGACTTCTACCCGGTCGATGAAAACATCCTCACAATCCAGATAATGCTGATTCCAGATGCCTGAATTGCGCATTTTAATTCCTTCAATCCGAATATGGCTACACGAAATAAACAGGATATTCCTCGGTCGGGCGTCTTTATCACCCTCATTATCTCCGGCTCCCTCCACCGGATGCGGCTTTTGGAGATGTCCGTTGCCGTCAATCGTCCCCTGTCCGGTGATGGCGATATTGGATTCATTTTCGGCATAAATGAGAGCAAACCAGCCTCCCGGGTCTTTTTGTGACCGGTAGGCAGGCTGAGCCTGTCTGGGGAAATCAGCATGATTAGTGCTTGCCGTTAAGGTCGCGCCGGCTTCCAAATGTAATTCCACATTACTCTTCATCTGTATGGTGCCGCTTTTAAACTTCCCGGTCGGAACGACCACCCTGCCGCCACCCTTTGCCGAACAGGTGGCAATGGCTTTATTAATAGCATCCGTGCAGAGGGTCACACTATCGCCCACTGCGCCAAAATCCGTAATGTAATAACCGGCTTTCCGGCTGTTGGTGCATGAAGCCAATCCGATTGCTATCAATGCAAGTCCAATTACTTTTATTCTTTTCATATACGTCATATTTTTATTTATACTCCGGTTTTATCCGTCATTTCAAACTCCAGCAATCCGCCGTTCCGGATATCATCGTAGCGGATGGTTGGCGTTGTAACGGGCTGTCCGTTTAATTTGACGCTTTTGACGTACTTGTTTGCTTTTGACAAGCCGGTGGCTTTTACTTCAAATGTCTTTCCGTTTGGCAAGGTCAGCGAAACGCTGTTTACTTGCGGCGCACCGAGCACGTATTCCTGCGAAGCGGGGTCGACAGGGTAGAAGCCCATCGCCGAAAAGAGGTACCATGCCGACATTTGTCCGCAATCGTCGTTGCCGCACAACCCGTCGCGCGTGGGCAGGTAGTATTTGTCAAAAACGGTGCGGATAATGTCTGCCGTTCTGTCGGGACGGTCGGCGTAGCGGTAGATATAGGCAATATGGTGGCTTGGTTCGTTGCCCTGTGCATACAAACCGACCAAGCCGGTAACGTCGGGCACTTCCACGATGCCGGGCAATTCCTTCACATCAACGAAAAACAGGGAATCCAATTTTGTTACAAACTCCTCTTTGGAACCGAAGAGGCTGATTAAGCCCGGCACATCGTGTTGAATGTGCCATGTCCACTGCCATGCGTTGCCTTCGGTGTAGTCGCCGCCTTCCGATTCGCTGGTCAGGGCAAACGAATGGAAAGGTGTGCGCCAGTTGCCTTTAGAGTCCCTGCCGCGTACCAGCATGATTGACGGGTCGTACAGGTTTTTGTAGAAGCCGGCGCGGTTCATGAAGAACTTGTAATCGTCCTCTTTGCCCAATGATTCAGCCATCAACGCCACGCAATAGTCATCGTAGCCCGATTCGAGCGTGCGGGACACCGATTCTACCGAACTCTTGTCGAACGGGAAATAGCCGTATCGGTCATAATTGCCCCAATCTGCTTTCGTATGTTCTGCTGTTTGCGCATGTTTGATTGCTTCATAAGCCAATGCGATGTCAAAAGACTTGTCGCCTTTCAGGTAGGCATCCACAATCACAGGAATAGCGTGGTTGCCAATCATGCACCATGTTTCGCACAGCCCGTATTCATTGGTGGGCAACAGCCCAACCTGACGGTGCCTTTCGAGCATGGATTTTACCAATTGGCTGTTGATTTCCGGATACATCATGCTCAGGAAAGGGTGCAGCGCGCGGTAGGTGTCCCACAGCGAGAAATTGGTGTACATGTCGCCGTCCGTGCTTTGGTGGACTTTCTTGTCCCAGCCGTAGTATTTTCCGTCCGTGTCGGTTACTAAGTTGGGCATCAGCAGGGCATGGTACATGCTTGTGTAGTACGATTTCTTTTGGTCGTCATCGATTGCATTGACCGTGATTTTAGAAAGGTACCGGTTCCAGATGTCGTTTGCCTCTGCTTTCACTGCGGCAAAGTCCCAGCCGGGGAGTTCGGCTTCGAGATTTTTCAAAGCACCGTCTTCTCCGGTTGTCGAAAGGGCGATTTTTACCTTAATCGCTTCATTGGCAGAGGTGGCAAAAGCAATGTGCATTTTCGTGTCCACACCTTCCACCGTGCGGCTCTCGGAAACAGCACCGTCTCTCCAAACGGTGGTTTTCCCGACAGGTTTTGAGAAACGGGCGGCGAAATAATAGCCGTGGTCGCGTGTAAAACCGTTGGATTTGCGGAAACCCACAATGGTTGAATCGTCAATAGCCCTGATAGCGCTTGCATAGTTTTTGTCGCCAATGCCATGCTCCATGTCTAATAGCACACCGGCTTGAGCGGCGGCAGGAAAAGTGTATTGATGAAAACCGACGCGGGGTGTCAGCGTCATTTCTGCTGTAATGCCGTAATCGTCAAGCACTGTCCTGTAATATCCGGGCGTAGCCACTTCGTTGTCCTGACTGAAGCGCGAACGGTATCCGGCATCAGGATTTTCGAGTGTTCCGGCATCAAACTTGATGTCGCCTGTAACGGGCATAATCATAATATCCCCCATTTCAGCCGCTCCCGTGCCGCTGAGGTGCGTGTGCGAGAAACCCATCACCGAGCGGTCGGTGTCGCGATACCCGGCGCAATGTTCCCACCCTTCGGTGTCTGTGTCGGGTCCCACCTGAACCATCGAGAACGGCAGCGAGGCTGAAGGATGCGTGTGTCCGACATAAGCCGTTCCTACAAAGGGGTCTACAAAATCCGTCAATTGCGAATTTTGCTCTGTTCTGCTTGAACAAGCCGTCAAGCAACTTACCAATAAAATACAAGAATACTTTTTCATTTTTATTTCTTTTTAGAATTAATTATTTTTAGAACTAATCGGTTTTATCAACCAAACGATATAAACCCAAATCACCGCCAAAATCGCCATTGCCGCCCATTGCGAATGGAAAAAGTCGGATACGCCGCCTAATAAAAGAGCGATTGCGCCACCCGAAACACCCACAATCAGCAACGAAGATATTTCATTCGCCTTTGCGGGCAATGTTTTCAAGGCAAGCGAGAAAATAATCGCAAACAAGTTGGCGTAACCCAATCCGAATACGACCACACAAGCCATAATGCTCCACAACGAATTGCCGAACAACATACACACAATGCCGACAAAAGCCAGCAATGCGCTGTATTTGTAAAACGATTTTTCAGAAACTTTCATCAACAAAATTCCGCCGACAAAAGCACCGACTGTGCGAACAATGAAATAAATACTCTTTAGCAAATCGGCTTTTTCAAGGGGCAAATTGCAACGCTCTTCCAAATATTTAGGCAAGGTGGTATTCAACCCAACATCGGCACCTACCAATACCAAAATACCAATAAAGAACATCAGGATTTTCGGATTTTTCAACAGGGACAGAGTGGCACCGAACGATACCTCGCTGCTTTTTTCCGTCCCTTCGTCAATGCGGGTAATCCACAACCAGGTGGCGGCGACGACCGAGACCAAGGCAAAAACGGGAAACACATAAATCCATCCGAGCGTGGTGCCTGCAAGCCACGAGGCTACGATGGGTCCCAAACACGAGGCAATTGCCTTTACAAATTGCCCGATGGTGAGCATTCCCGTTTGTTTTTCTTTTGCCACCACATTCGTCACCAATGGGTTCAATGCCACCTGAACAAGCGTGTTGCCGATGCCGATTAAGGCAAAAGCGACCAGCAGAAAGGCAAAATTGTACGCGACAAAAGGGATTGCCAATCCTGCAAATGTGAACAGGAAACTGACTAAGACTGTGTTTTTCCGTCCGATGCGGTTCATCAAAAAACCGGTTGGGATGCTTAGGATTAAAAACCACAGAAAACAGGATACCGACAGCAGATTGGCTGTCGTATCGTTTAATGAAAAATCGGCTTTCACATAATTGATAGCCGTGCCGATTAAATCGACGAAGCCCATGATAAAAAATCCGAAAATTACCGGAAAAACTTTGCTCATGGATGTTTTTGTTGTTGTTGTACTCATAACTTAAATTTTTTTATTTATTATTATTATTTAAAATTTGTTTCAAAATGATATTTTCCCGACATCACAATTTTATTTTTCCTATGTTATATGCACCTGAAAGGCTTTCATATTTTTGCTTCAAACCGAGTTGGACAGGACGGGTACTTCCATTTCTAAACTGCTTATACAAAAGTATTTCCACTTCATATACTCCTTTGGAAATACCGGAAGCATCCAAGGTGTAGTGTGCTGTTGTGATTCCCGGCAACCACTCCCTATTGCCCGCGTCGGTTGACGGCAATTCTTTCTTTTTCCCCTTCTTATCAATCAGGAAAATTTTTAGGAGATACGGTTTATAAGCCGGCGCAACGCCCTTGTTGTTCCATGCGACAGACAGGTTCAACTGCTTTTCGTGCAGTTTCAATTCTGCCCATTCGGGAACAATCCAATAACCAATCCTGTTGATGATATCCCACGCCGCTTGCGGGTTATCTTTTTGCCATTCGCCGATATGACCATGCGGGCTGATGAATGTGGCATGTGCTACACGAATAGCGTCCTTTATGATGTCTAATCCTTTTTCATATCCGTTTGGTATGCTCCAGTACGTGTCTTTATAGTAACTGTAATGACACATTTCAAGTGTTGTCGGCGAATCTTTCCACACATCTTCAAAAAAATCAACATTCTGGATAGACCCCGGACAGTTAATCACACCTTCATATAAAATGCTGTCGTCTCTGTACGACACGCGCTTCTTTTTCACATACGCCCTCAAAATCTTTGTTTCTTCTTCCGTTTTACCATTCCGCAAGTAATCATCTCCAATTACAATCTGTGTATTTTTGTAGTTGTTCAGCAAAATATCAAGGTGCTTGATGACAACATCCGCCGACACTTTTTGTTGCGAATGTCCTTCTCCCCATTCGCCGATACTGCCGGTGGTTACGTCTTGCAGCCATTCTGCCCCATCGTAACGGGCAGCCATAGCTTTATGAAAATTGTTCAACTTTTCGAGGAATACAGGGTCGTTGTAATCAGGTTCCCAATTCAACGAACCCCAACTATCTATCAACTGCCCTTTGGCTCCGGCTTTTTCGACCCATTGAGGCGTAGCATAAGGCAGCAATTCTCCCATCGTTTCCTTGCAAGTAATGTCAAAGGAAAATTTATAACCTTTAGCGGCATAACGAGTTACGACCGTATCAATGGTTTCCCACCGGAATTGTCCTTCTTCCGGTTCAAGATAAACCCAAGGAATACGTATAAATAGATGGTGCATTCCGGGAAAAGTATCTAACTCGGCTTCGCTCTCCAATCCGTAGTCCGTGATACTATTATCCAGATAGTGATGATACCATCCTTTATCGGGATTCAATAAAATGCGCGAAGTATCTTGGCGTGTGGTAATATCAATCCGTTGCATACCGGTTACTTCCTTTTGTGCAAAAACGCTTGATGTTAAAAAAGCGAAGCACACCACTAATCTCATTGGATGCAACAGCATCTTTTTTCTTTCTTTTTTCATTTTTTTTAATTTTTAATTATTATCAGCCATCCCTCCTTGCTTTTCACCGGAATAGTTTCATCAATTTTGAATGTCCTTTTTTCTTGGAAATTCTCCACGAAAGGCACTTCCAATACCGCCTTCGACGGGTCAAGTCCCAACTTCGCCCAATCGAATGACAGGCGCACTTGCCGGTCTTTTTTGTCAAAATTACCGATGCTTATCAGCGTTTTGCCTTCGCGGACGTAAGCCGTTGCCTTCACATTCGGGTGATTGGTCTTCACGGGGCAGGCTTTGTCCCAATAACCAAGCATTTCAGCCTTGTCTATTCCAAACGAGTTCCAAAGCTTCCATACGGGGGCGGGCGAGTGAATATCGTCCCCGTAGTAGCGGGCGGTCGTGCCATACACCATGCCCAGATAACGGTTCCCGCCGCCCTCAAGCATTTCGCTCATCAGTCCGAACGGGATACCGGAAAAGGTTACAAACCATTCATCCGGCTTCATTTGGTTATATCGAAACGTTTCTCCGAACCAAAGCCGGTCTAAATAAGGAAAAAAGTCTGTGTATGAATTTGCGGGACCGGCGGAATAGATTCTATGGGAATGTAAATCCACAAGTGCTCCCGGACGGTATTGTGCTATGATTTTACGCATCCGCTTCATTACCTCGCGGTCGAACGAAACATCGTCCAAATAGATACCGTCCATTTCATAATTCTCAAACATCCAGCGCAGTCCTTCCAGATAATAGTTAATCCAGCGGGAGAATCCGGTCAGGACAAGTGCTGCATCGGCATCTTGACCGGGCAGTTCGGTGTACCAGGCAGGACTGTAATCATCTATCAGATGTTCACAATGCCAAGCCGTTCCGTAGCCGACCCCGGCAGTAAATATCTCGTGGTTCAGGCTTTTCAAAGCATAGACTTCAACCGTTTGGTTGGTTTGTTCCCGAATGGTGTAATAGAGTTTCACTTTCCGGTCGGCGGCATGTTGTTCCCGTATATATTCCTTCAGCGGCTCCCTGACAATAAACGGATAATTGATAACCGGA
>BNTR01000103.1 GCA_025996755.1 Bacteroidia bacterium | reverse complement strand
GTCGTACTCAACAATGTAAAGAACAAATTGGTGCATATCATGTTTGCTCTTGTCAACAGCAAGGAGTTTTATAAAAAAGATTATATTCGTCCTGCAAAACAAGTGGCAGCTTAAAAAAAGTTAAATTGATGAATTTTTTTATGATTTTATTTGGAAGTTAACATAGAATTCGGCACACAAAAACTTTCCATACAATTACCATAGTACTCCAAAATTTATTGAATATAAACATCTATCTCCCCCAAAACCATATTCTTAGTATCAGTAGTCGATTCCACCCCCACAAATTTGAAATACCGTGCAAGCGTTGGCGTTACGGGATAGAGTTGCTCCCCACCTTCACTTTCTCTGTCTTGTAACCCATAAACGCGAATTGCACCATACTTGCCGCATCCGGCACCGTCAGTGTAAATTCTCCGTTAATGTCGGAGGTCGTCCCCAAAGACGTTCCCTCTACGGTAATGCTAACACCGGGCATCGCTTCCCCCGTGTCGTCATTCACCGTACCCGAAATAACGATTTTTGCCTCTTGGGGAGCCTCGGCTCTTAGGGAGGTTGCCACCGCAATGAACACGCTACTTAATAACAAAGTTCGTGCAAAGTTTCTAAATGTTTTCCTCATAGAACACTAAATTTAAATTTTAAAAAACTCATTGTATTTAATTTTGCAAATGAACAGTATTTTTTTATTACACAAATTGTAAAAAATGATTTTGTTACTATAAAAAATGCTTTTATTGCGACAATTCTCCTAACGTTAAGAAAACGATAACATAATGATAACAAAACATTAACATAACATTAACATAAAATATTTGGTAACTTGGGAAAATCCATCTACCTTTGCCGCAAAATTGTGGATATTCAATAAAAATTTGTATTTTTATGTTAGTCAAAATCTATTCGGCTGCACTTCAGGGCGTGAATGCCCAAATTATTACGATTGAGGTCAATTGCAGTAAGGGCATCAAGTTTTTTCTTGTTGGGTTGCCCGATGTCAGTATTAAGGAGTCGCACGAGCGCATCACGTCGGCACTTGATTTCAATGGGATGCGGTTTCCGCGCAAGCAAATTGTGGTGAATATGGCACCGGCGGACATTCACAAGGAGGGTGCCGGCTATGATTTGCCGTTGGCGATTGGCATTTTGGCGGGGTCGGAAATAGTCAAAGCCGACCGCGTGAGCGACTATCTGATGATGGGCGAATTGTCGCTCGACGGGCAACTCAAACCCGTGCGCGGCGTGCTTTCGATTGCAATTAAGGCAAAAGAAGAGGGCTTCAAGGGGGTGATTCTGCCCCAAATGAATGCCCGCGAGGCGGCGGTGGTGGCAGGGTTGGAAGTGTATGGCGCGGAAAACATCATCGACGTTATCCAATTTTTCAACGAAGAAAAGACCTTGGAGCGCGTTGTGGTTGACCCGCGAGCCGAATTTTATGCCAATCAGGCGGGTGCCGACTGGGATTTTTCGGAGGTCAAAGGGCAGGAGCAGGTGAAGCGGGCGTTGGAGGTGGCGTGTGCAGGAGGGCACAATTTGCTGTTCGTGGGCGCGCCGGGAGCGGGCAAGAGTATGCTGGCGAAGCGCATCCCATCGATTTTGCCGCCGCTGTCGCTGAGCGAGAGTTTGGAGACGACCAAAATTCATTCCGTTGCCGGAAAAATCAATCACAACGGGTCGCTCATTGCGGCGCGCCCGTTCAGAAGTCCGCACCACACCATTTCGAGCGTGGCGATGGTGGGTGGAGGCTCGTATCCGCAGCCCGGCGAAATCAGTCTGGCGCACAATGGGGTGCTGTTTTTGGACGAAATCGCGGAGTTTCAAAAATCGGTGTTGGAAGTCCTCCGACAGCCGTTGGAAGACCGCAAAATCACCATCTCGCGCTCCAAATTCACGGTGGAATATCCCGCAGGCTTCATGCTGGTTGCCTCGATGAACCCCTGCCCGTGCGGACATTTCAACAACCCCAATAAGGAATGTGTCTGCAAGCCCTACGAGGTGCAAAAATACCTGCATCGCCTCTCCGGACCGCTTTTAGACCGCATCGACATCCAAATAGAGATTGTGCCGGTGCCTTTCGAAGCCATTTCGGACACGCGACCGGCGGAGTCGAGTGCCGCCATTCGCGAGCGCGTCATCCGTGCCCGCCGGATACAGGAAGCGCGCTTTGCCACCGACGAAGGCATCTATTGCAACGCGCAGATGCACACGCGCCTCTTGCACCGCCACGCGCAACCCGACGCGGCAGGCTTGGCGCAACTGAAGACCGCAATGGAACGCCTCAACCTCTCTGCCCGTGCCTACGACCGCATCCTGCGCGTGGCGCGCACCATCGCCGATTTGGAAGGCTCCGAAAACGTCCTCGCCCACCACATCGCCGAATCCATCGGCTACAGAAACCTTGACCGCGAAAATTGGGCGGAGGCATAAACCGGCGCATTGGAATTTGTTTAATACTTACTTTCAGTTAGTTGCAAAAAAAAACACACTTTTGGGGCTAAAATATTTGGTTTTGTGAAATATTTATATTACCTTTGTACATAACTAATATATATTTATGGAGAAAACAAAAAACAAAGGACAGAGAATTGGATTGAAATTGCTGATTTTTATTTTCGGCATGACCACCGCTTTTGCACAAAAAAGCGTTAGTATTAACAGTGAAAAGATTTTTCAGGAACAGGGTAGCAACCCGCGCAGCCGCGCATTTGAGGTGAATCCGCAGTTGCAAAATTTTTCGCAAAACAATGTAGGCGACAAGCTGTTGCTCGATTTTTTCGACGACAAGCAGTATGAAGCCGTAGTGCTGCAAGTCAGCAAAAGTTACGACGGCATCGTCGGCATCACCGCACAGGTGGCAAACACCCAATTTGGCTATTGCTACATTTCCGTTGCAGGGAACAACATCGCGCTTTCGGCAGAACTGCCGCAAAAGAACGAGTTTTTTTCCGTCAAAAAAATCAACGGGAAGTATTATCTGACAGAACAAACATTGTCGGAAGTGCAGCACGAACACAGCGGCGAATGTAGCCACGTGCCTGAAAGCGGCAGTTCGGCGCAGCTCCCAATGCTCCGAGCCAGTGTATCCACCCCCACGCTTCCCGAAAGCAGCGCAGCGGTGACGGTGGATATACTCGTCGTTTATACTCCCGCCGCGAAGGCGGTGGCTATAGCCAACGGCAGCGACATTGATTCGGATATTGCCGTGGGAATACAGCGGGCAAATCAGGCACTGAGCAACTCGCAGACAAATGTGACCCTGAATCTTGTCCATAAGCAGGAGGTGAATTATACGGAAGGCAACAGTACGAACACCGAATTAGTCCGCCTTAGAAGCCCCGAAGACGGCTATGCCGATGAGGTGCACGCGCTTCGTACCCAATACAATGCCGACCTGGTGGTGCTTTTGGTGGGCGAGAACACTTCCGGTGTAGCCGGCGCAGGTTATATCATAAATAATGAATATGGCAATTCAAAAGCCGGTTTTTCGGTAGTAAAGGCAAAGCATATAAATGCCGGCTATGTGCTGATTCACGAAGTTGGGCATAATTTCGGTTGCGGGCATCACGTGAATACTGATAACGAATCGCTTTACAGTTATTCTCACGGCTATGGTTCATCTGCGAACAGCTTTTCCACCATCATGACGTATGACAATTTGGGCTTCGGCACTCGCATTCCCTATTTTTCCGACCCTGCTATTACGAATAACGGCGTTGCCGTCGGTGCTGCCGATGCCAACAATGCCAAAACCATCCGGCAAACCAAGGGGCTGATAGCCGCTTATTCGGGTGAAGCAATTTATTATGATGCTTTTTTGAAGGATATTACATTGAGCAGCGGCGCACTTTCGCCGGCTTTCAATCCGGGTGTGTATCAGTATACGGTCAATGTGAGTAACAGCGTAGCGAACATAGATGTGGAGGGTATTCGCAACTCGTCATACGCCACCGTCACCGGAAATGCTACGGCAAAATCATTGAATGTAGGCAACAATACTGTGGTTATTAAGGTAGAAGATGGCTGGCAAAACTATGAAAAAACCTACACGGTAACGGTCAACCGGGCATCACAAACGTTGAGTAATGATGCAACCTTGAGCAGCCTGACGGTAAATCAGGGCACGTTGAGTCCCAACTTCAATTCGGGGACAATAGCCTATACGGTGAGTGTTGGAAACGCAGTAACGAGCATCACGCTGACGGCGACGAAAGCCCATGCCGCTGCATCGGTTTCGGGGGATGGTGCAAAGTCGTTGAACGTTGGCGCGAATGCCTTCCCTGTCGTGGTAACGGCGGAAGACGGAACGACCAAGAAGACTTACACAGTCACGGTCAATCGGGCAGCACCAACATTGAGTAACAATGCGAACTTGAGTAGCCTGACGGTAAATCAGGGCACGCTGAGTCCCAACTTCAATTCGGGGACAATCGCCTATACGGTGAGCGTTGGAAACGCGGTAACGAGCATCACGCTGACGGCGACGAAAGCCCATGCCGCTGCATCGGTTTCGGGGGATGGTGCAAAGTCGTTGAATGTTGGCGCGAACACCTTCCCTGTCGTGGTAACGGCGGAAGACGGAACGACCAAAACCTACACGGTTACGGTCAATCGGGCATCACCAACATTGAGCAACGACGCGACCTTGAGCAGCCTTTCAGTGAATCAGGGAACATTGACACCCTCGTTCAATGCAAATACAACAAATTACAGCGTGAGTGTGGCAAATAGCGTCAGTAGCATTACGATTTCGGCAATAGCAAATCATAATTGCTGCAAGTGTGTCGGAACGGGGAGCAAACTGGTAAGTGTTGGAAGTAATCCGTTCAACATCGTATGTACGGCAGAGGACGGCACAATGAAGACCTACACGGTCACGGTCAATCGGGCGCCATTGAGTAGCTACGCAAACCTGAGCAGCCTGGCAGTAAACCGGGGCACGTTGATGCCAAACTTCACTTCCGGAACAACAGCCTATACGGTGAATGTCGGAAACTCGGTAACGAGTATCACGCTGACGGCGACGGCAGTCCATCCCGGTGCTTCGGTTGCAGGGAATGGTGTCAAGCCATTGAACGTTGGCGCGAATATCTTCGATATCGTGGGAACGGCGGAAGATGGGACGACTACAAAGACCTACACCGTCACAGTGAATCGAAATGCGAGCGGGACGGCGATAGAAAGCCCTGAAGAAAACTCCGACATCAAGGTTTGGAGTGCCAACGGGATGCTCCATATTGATTCTCCGTCTGACGAAATCACGCTTGTAAGAGTGTATGACTTCGATGGGAAGCTAATAAAAACATTCCAACCCCAAGCCAATCAATTTGAAACTGCCAATCCGCACGGGCTACGGATAGCAATAATCGTGATTGAGACGAGTCAAAACAGGAAATACAGTAAAAAAATGGTGCTCTTATAAGGAGGAATGTTGATTGAAGATTGTTCTGATAACCCCTTGCAAATGCGAAGCGCGCACTTGCAAGGGGTTATTGAAATTAGGTGTAATGGACAAAATTTCAACCGCATTGGCTTGCGCGTTTCTAAAAATTGACGCTTGCAAACATAACATTTGTACTGCTGTTTTTCTAATTTCCAGCCGTTTTTCTTGGTCGTTTTCGACCCGCAATAGATGCAAATTTTTTACTCATTTCTCTAAATGAGCACTGCACCGCCGGAGGGCATCTTCCCAAGCAGGAATATTGACCTCAAACGTGCGCTTGATTTTGGATTTATCCAGCACGCTGTACATTGGGCGCGTTGCTTTGGTGGGGTATTCTGCCGTTGGAATGGGCTTGACGGCGCAATTGGAGCCTGCCAATGCGATGATTTTACGCGCAAATTCATACCAGGTGGTGGTGCCCTCGTTGCTGTAGTGGTAGATGCCTGTTGGGAAGGTTTTTTCGCGCTCCGCGAAGGCGATTATTTCCACGATGGCTTGCGCCAAATCGGCGGCGTAGGTGGGCGTGCCCGTTTGGTCGCACACCACGTTTAGTTCTGTGCGCTCGGCAGAGAGACGGCGCATCGTTTTCACGAAATTGTTGCCGCAGGTCGAATATAGCCACGCTGTGCGGATGATGATGCTGTTTGGGCAAGCGGCTTGCAGGGCTTGCTCGCCTGCCAGTTTGCTTGAGCCATAGACCGATTGCGGATTCACTGCGTCTGTTTCTTTGTAGGGTGTATTTGCCTGTCCGTCAAACACATAGTCGGTTGAGATGTGGATGACGCGCACCCCGTTTTCGGTTGCCGCCTCTGCCAAATTTTGCACGGCATCGCGATTGATTTTGTAGCACAGTGCCGCGTCGTCTTCGGCTTTGTCCACCGCCGTGTAGGCGGCGCAATTCACCACATAATCCACTTGGTGCGTTTTCAGACAGTGGGAGAGTGCGTGCCTGTCGGTCAAATCCAGCGTATCCACGTCCGTGGCAATGAACTGAAAATCAGGCTGTTGCGCCGACAGTGCCATCAGTTCGCTGCCCAATTGCCCTTTTGCTCCTGTGATTAGTATTTTTTTCATAAATTTGAGGGGACTGCTGCGGGTTACGCCTGCAATAACTTGATGAATGCGCGGCGCGTCTTAATGTGCTGAAAATCAAAGTCTTCCCATTGCGCTTGCACCTTGTTGTTGAGTTCCAGTTCGGGATTGCTTTCGGCATACACGAAGCCATACTTGTTGAACGTCGGGATGAGGTCGTAGAACAGCAGGGCATTCACGCCCTTGCTTTGGTATTCCGGCGACACACCCATGATGTATAAGTCCACAATCCGATTGTTGCTGCCATACATGGCTTTCAACAGGGGGAGCCAGCCGAAAGGGAACAGGTGCCCCTGCGCCTTCTGCAATGCCGCGGAAAGGCTGGGCAGCGTGATAGCCAGCCCCACAACGGCATCATCCGCCTGACGCACCACCAGGGTGATTAAATCAAGTTTCAGCATCGGGATATACATCTTGACGTAGTAGTCAATCTGCTTGTCGGACAGTTCGGAATAGCCATACAGTGGCTTGTAAGCCTCATTCCACAGCAGAAATATCCTGCGGGCATACGCCCAGATTTCTTTGGTGCTGCGGAATTTTTTGATGGTCAGCCCGTATTTTTTCATCACGAGTTCCGAAATGCGGCGGTGTTTTTCGGGAATTTCTTTGGGGATTTGGATGGCAAATTCCTTCCAATCCTGGTCTTTCGTATAGCCCAGCCGCGCCAGATGCTCCATATAATAGGGGAAACTGTATGCCGTTGCCATCGTGCCCACGCGGTCGAAGCCCCACACGAGCATCCCCTCGTGGTCGAGGTCGGTGAAGCCCAGCGGTCCCTGTATGCCGTTCATCCCTTTGGCAATTGCCCACCGCTCGACCGCCTCAAAGAGTGCCGTCGACACCGCCTCATCGTCGATGAAATCCACGAAACTGAAGCGTGCATACCGCTGGTGCCACGTTTCATTGGCGCGGTGGTTGATAATGCCGGCGATGCGCCCAACAATTTTATTGTCGCAATACGCCAGAAAATAAATTGCCTCGCAGAAGTCGAACGCGGGATTCTGCAACGGGTCTAACGTCATCATTTCGTCGGAAACCAAACCCGGCACATGATATGGATTGCCCTTGTAGAGTTCAATATTGAACTCTACAAAGGCTTTCATATCCGCTTTACTGCTTATTTCCCTTATATTGATTGCCATCTTGCGCACTAAATTTTGAATGCCGCCTTGATTTTGTCCACATAGTCGAGTTTTTCCCACGTAAACAGTTCTACGTCAACAACCGTTTTCTCTTTATCGTAACGCGAAGAAAACGTTTTCTTTTTCGTTTCCGGCGTGCGCCCCACGTGACCGTAGGATGCTGTTTCAAGATAAATAGGTTTACGCAGTTTGAGGCGGTCTTCGATGGCTTTGGGGCGCATATCGAACAGTTGCGCCACCTTGTCGGCGATTTGCGCATCCGCCAATTGCACTTTGCTCTTGCCATACGTGTTGATAAAGATGTTCATCGGCTTGGCAACGCCAATCGCGTAAGCCACCTGCACTAGCACCTCGTCGGCAACACCCGCTGCGACCAGATTTTTGGCGATGTGACGGGCTGCATAAGCCGCCGAGCGGTCGACCTTCGAGGGGTCTTTGCCCGAAAAAGCACCGCCGCCGTGTGCGCCTTTGCCGCCGTAGGTGTCCACGATGATTTTGCGACCCGTCAAACCGGTGTCGCCGTGCGGTCCGCCGATGACAAATTTGCCGGTCGGATTGACGTGGTAGGTGATTTTGTCTGTAAATAAATTCTGGATGGCTTGCGGATATTTGGCTTTCACGCGCGGCACGAGGACATTGATGACATCGTGCGTGATTTTTTCCTGCATCGCCTTGTCCGTCGCAAAATCGTCGTGCTGCGTCGAAATCACAATCGTGTCGATTTTTTCGGGCACGCCGCTGTCGCTGTACTGAATCGTCACCTGCGACTTCGCATCGGGACGCAAATAGGGCATAAGTGCCAACTCTTTTTTGCGAATGGCAGCCAATTCGAGCAACAGTTGGTGCGACAAATCCAACGGCAGCGGCATATAATTTGCCGTTTCGTTGGTTGCGTAGCCAAACATCATCCCCTGGTCGCCCGCGCCCTGGTCGAGTGCCTCTGCGCGTTCCACACCACGGTTGATGTCGCCCGACTGCTCGTGAATGGCATTGAAAATGCCGCACGATTCCGCCTCAAACTGGTATTCACTCTTGGTGTAACCAATCTGTTTAATCACGCGACGCACCACTTCGGGGATGTCGACGTAGGCTTTTGACTTCACTTCACCGGCTACAACAACTTGTCCGGTGGTTACTAATGTTTCGCAAGCTACCTTGGAGTCAGCATCATAAGCAAGAAACTGGTCCAGTAGAGCATCTGAAATTTGGTCAGCAACCTTGTCGGGATGACCTTCAGACACAGATTCGGAAGTAAATAAATAACTCATTTTTTTATAAATTAAATTAAAATTAAAAAATCGCGCAAAGGTACGAAATATTTTTATAAAAAAAAAATTCAAAAAAATTTGGAAGATATAAAAAAAAAGCGTACCTTTGCAGCCGATTTTATTAAAAACAATTTTATATAGAGAAATTTATGAATAATTATGAAGCCGTTTTCATTTTGACTCCCGTTTTGTCTGAGGCTCAGACAAAGGAAGCGGTAAACAAATTCAAGGGCATTCTCAAGACCGAAGGGGCTGAGATTGTGAATGAAGAGATGTGGGGCCTGAAAAAGTTGGCGTATCCCATCCAAAAGAAGTCCACCGGATTTTATGTGCTGTTAGAGTTTACAGCCAAGCCGGAGGTAGTTGCAACGCTGGAACTCCAGTATCGTCGCGATGAGCGCGTGCTCCGGTTCCTGACTTTCCGTCAGGACAAGGATTTCGCCGAATATGCGATTAGGAGACGTAGTAAAACAAAAGGAATTAAACAACAACAGGAGGTCTAAATTATGGCAGAAATTAACAACTCAGAGATTCGTTACTTAACTCCACTGACGGTTGACGTTAAGAAGAAAAAATATTGTCGCTTCAAAAAGAACGGTATCAAGTTTATTGACTACAAAGACCCCGAATTTTTGAAGAAGTTCTTGAATGAACAGGGAAAAATCCTGCCGCGTCGGATTACGGGCACTTCGTTGAAGTTTCAACACCGTATCTCACAGGCAGTTAAGCGTGCCCGTCACTTGGCATTGCTTCCTTATGTAACCGATTTGATGAAATAAAAAAAGGAGGAAAATTATGCAAGTTATATTGATAGAAGATATTCACGGACTTGGTTACAAGGACGATATTGTGACCGTGAAGGACGGTTATGGACGGAATTTTTTGATTCCGCAACGAAAAGCGGTCATCGCTTCCGAATCGGCAAAAAAAGTGTTGGCTGAAAACAAGAAACAGCGTGCCCA